>NZ_JACJPW010000201.1 GCF_014696265.1 Aerosakkonema funiforme FACHB-1375
TCAGCAGAGGATGAAAGTGCATACTCAACCTTTTGGGTTACTCTACTGAAGCCAGCCATCCCTCCGTAAAGGATTTCGGCTGAACGAATCGCACCTTTAAGAACGGAATGCCCTACCGCTCTGTTCTTTATATTGATGGCTGCGTTATGGTCACGGTCTAGCTCATATCCACATGAGCAACTATGCCAGCGAATATGCAGTTTTTTGGGTACTTTTTTACCGCAATTGGAGCAATCTTGTGAGGTGTTATGAGCGCTTACTGGGATTACCAACAAACCAGCATTTTCGGCTTTATTTGTCAGTATCGACAGAAAGTTTGACCACCCAGCATCCAACACAGATTTAGCTAATCGGGTACGAGCAAGACCTTTTACATTCAGATCTTCATGAGCTACCACGTCATATTTTGATAGCAGATAATTAGCTGTCTTGAAGTGGAAATCTTTCCGCTTGTCTGCAACTTTCTTGTGTTGCTTTCCTAGTTGCTTGATGGCTTTAAGTCTACCGTTGCTTCCCTTTTTTCTACGTGATACCCGTTTTTGAATAACCCGCAGACGTTTTTGCGCTTTACGGTAGTGTTGAGGAATAGTAACAGTTTCACCTTCGGAAGTTGTCAAGAATTCCTTCAACCCTACATCAATACCGGTAATTAACTCAGGATTGAAATCTGGCTTTATCTCAGGAACAGTTTTATCTTCTAAAGAGAGCGTTACATAGTAGCCATCAGATTTCTTGGTGATAGATACTGTCTTAACCTTAAAACCATCTGGTATTGGACGATGCAACACAACCTTGATTTTTCCAAGCATTGGGAGGTTAATCAGGCTACCCTGGAAACATCCATCTTTCATCTGAGGATAAATGAATGTGCGGTAACGATTACGAGGCTTGTCGGGTAAGAGAGGATACGTCGCCGTACCTCTCTCCCCTAAGAACCGGACGTGACAGTTCCCCATCATCCGGCTCAAGCTCTCTTGTACACAGGTTGCTGCCCACTATGTAGGTGTTTGTGGCATTCTTTGTGGACATGAACTAAGTTATTCACTTCGTCGCTGCCTCCGTTAGCCACTTCTACTTTATGGTGGGTATCAATGCGTTCCCCATTGAAGAGGTGTTCACCGCAGATTGGGCATCGCCAGTTTTGGTTTTGCGCTATTAGATATAGCTTGGAACCTTTGGCGAAGTATGCTTTGCCATACCTGGTTTGTCGCTGTTCCCAGTACATTCTCAGTGTTGGGTCGTCGGGTGACGCCCTCTCTTTGACTTTGATGTGTCGGGTGATTTCCGTAGTAGCCATCTTGAAGATGAAGCTTTCTTTGGATTTTCCCCTTCTGTCTCTGGCTTTAGCTGTGAATACCCAATGGTCGCCCTTTATTCTTCCAAAATATCGGGGGATGACCCATTCCACTCCTTTGTTGGGATGTCTTTTCTTTGCCCATCTGATGAGCAACTTTACCATCCTGTGGTCGAAGTAGTTGAATGTGCGGCTGCTTACTCCATGTTTATAGTAGTTTGCCCAACCCCTCAGTATTGGGTTCAGGACACTGATGACCGTTTCCGGTTGGACGTTCGGATGTTCGTCTAACCAGGTTTTTATTTGGTTTATTTTGTCCTTTACTTTTTCCTGTTGGGGCTTGATGAGGCATTTGCCTTGGTATTGCTTTATATTGAACCCCAGAAAGTTAAAACCTTCTGAGATATGTTTGATTTGGGTCTTTTCCTCATTGAGTTGTAGACCCTTTTTGGCTAACCAGGCTTTTATTTCCGGCAGGATTGCTTCTATTTCTTCCTTAGTTTCAGCAGTGACTATGAAGTCGTCAGCGTAGCGGATAAATCCATACTTCCTGTACTTATGTTTGCTATGGACTTTTTTATTTCCGTACTGGTACGTTTTTCCCCACTTGGTTTTTGTGAGGCTTCCCAGCCATTCGTCCATTCCATCTAACGCGATGTTGGCTAGTAAGGGTGAAATGATTCCGCCTTGCGGGGTGCCGCTTTCCGTTTCATGGAATACTTCTGATTCGATGTATCCTGCCTTCAGCCACTGTTTAATTAACTCTCTTCCCGGTATTTCTCCGATAGTTTTGAGTACATATTCGTGACTGATGTTGTCAAATGCTCCCTTGATATCGGCGTCTAATACCCAAGTGTCTTTGCCTTTTTGTAGTCTGGCGAAGCACTGTTCTATGGCATCGTGACATCCTCTACCCGGTCGAAAGCCGTAACTGTTTGCCTCAAAGCGGGCTTCCCAGATTGGCTCTAGGGCATTTTTGACTATTGCCTGTGCGATGCGGTCGTTAACGGTCGGAATTCCTAGTGGACGGCGTTTGCCATTGGATTTTGGTATATATATCCTCTTGGTTGGCTTGACCCTCCAAGGTTGGAAGTCTTTCCATTCATTGACTAGCTTCACCCTGTCTTGGGGTGTTTTCACCTTTTGACCATCTGTGCCTGCTGTTCGCTTGCCTTGATTGTCTTGGGTTACTCTTCGCACGGACACAAGAAGATTGGAGTAACTTCGCATTAGCAATTTCATCAGGTTTCTCACCTGATTCCATCGCTTTTCCTGTGTAGCACGATAAATTCTGTGTCTCAGGTTCTTAATCCTTTTGTTCACGGTCTTCCAGTTAATGTCAGACCATTCTGCTAAGGCTTCCTTGGCTCCGATGTCCTTACGGACTCTATCTTTCACTTTCGGTTCAGTTCCTTATACTTCCGATTTATCGTTGAGAACCTGTTGGAAGTCTGCCATCTTTCAATGTGAGGCAAATTTTGAACCTCTATCCCTTGCATTACCAAAGGCGTTCGCTTTCTCCAACATCCTTTACCCTCTAGATAGTTCCATCTTCCTTACGGTTGACCTACTCACAATATCGACCATTTCTTGCGAGAATCTATAGGGCTTACTGTAGTTTCGAGTGTGTGAGATTTGTTAGGGGTTAGGTTCCATCTATACTCCGGTAGGACTCTGTTCTGTCGTCTTGCGGAAAATTCAGCCGTCAAGACCACCTACTCACCTTTTGGTCAGAGTGTATAAGCCTTATTTCACTCTTTAAGACTGACGAAGCTTCTTCGATGATTCACTTGCGTTAACCTTTCCCTAACTTCCCCTTGCCCTTTCCCAGATTAGGCTTCCAGGTTTGGATACTTTCGTGGTCTGCATTCCGTTAGATTCATTATTTACTACTAACGTGACCGGAGTCTGAGACTCTTTTACGTGGGGATAGTGGGACAGAATCCACTAGGAAAGACGGCTTTCCTCTCACTTTGTTGGTTGTTGTACCTACAATTCACTCAACTTTCTACATCGCACAAATCTCGGTTTTCCACTACGCTTACCATTCCTATCACCCTTTAAGAAACGGTCAAATGTTACCTTTACTCGCTTGACTACATCCTGAAGAACTTGAGAATAGATTTCGCTATACCAAGGATGAGTTTTCTTAAGTTGAGGTGGCGTTTTCTTTTGGTAATAATAATCCGGATTGTCTCGTAGTTCTGGCAGATGACAAACAAGAGGGCAAGCGTTGATATAACAGCGGTTTTGCTCGTACCAATTAAACCTATCAGCCAATAGATAGTTGTACTGGCTGCACAACATTGATAACCATCTGTCAATCTTATCTACTTGTTGTTTTGTTGGACGTAATCGGTATTGATATGCTGTTCTCATCGTTGTCCTCCTTGACCATTATGTTAGCATTATCGTGTTCGCGATGGCAACACAACATGAAAGACAAAAACCTTCATATTCGGTTATCCGAAAAACGACTCAATAAGCTGAGAGCAATTGCGGCAGAAAGAGAAAAGACTATTACTCAGATGGTAGAAGAATGGATTGATCGACTATCCTCTACATCTATTGGTTGACTCCGTACCTCCGTCAACCGCGCATTCATCCCACGCCTCCCTACGGGTAGGACGTGGGGCTTCTGCTGTTTAAGCTAAAGTTTAAGGATTTTTGCTCTGTAAGCTTTAGCTAAATTTAACTGTATTTTCCCAAGGTAAATCAGCGCCATCGCTCTTTTCAATTTCTATAACAAAACAAAGCTGCCAGATGTCTCTACTCAACTTCCCATAAAAAAGCAGAACGGACGCTTTTATTTTCAAATCTGGTAAAGCGTGCCGTTCGACATTATTCTACGGTTTGCATTCACAGCGAAAGTATCGCTCGCTTGTCTGTGGGGTTTTCCAGACAGCAAGATGCGATTAAGAACGCTGAATTTTATCGCTCTGGCTAATAAAGATTAGCCCTACAACCACGGGGATGACGACAATCAATAGACCTGCGAGCAGACTGTAGAGAAAGTTTGCTAATGAAGGAGTCATGATACCAGCCTCTTTTACAAGAATTATCGTTTTCTCATTTTAGCGATCGCACGCCACCTTGAAAAGCTTTGCCGGACGCCAGTTACGGCAAGGCGGTAGCAGCGAGTCGCTCCGTGTTTAATTATAGGGGTGGCTCAATTTTTTCACAAATCTTAAAATTATAACCAGTGCAGCGGCAGGCATTGCCCCTGTGACAGAATACCCAGAAGCTTTTCGATCGCACCCCATACCTTTTATGACCGCGACTTCCTTTGCCAGTTTGATTCTTGGCTCCTTGCTAGGAGTAATGATTCTCCTATTTATCTTTCGGATTATACTGACCTGGTATCCCCAGGTAAATTTGAATAGCTTTCCGTGGAATACGATCGCTTTGCCGACCGAACCTTTTCTGGTGGTGACTAGAAAGCTTGTGCCACCGATAGGCGGCGTGGACATTACCCCGATTATCTGGGTGGGAATTTGTAGCCTGCTGCGAGAGATCCTCATCGGTCAGCAAGGTATTTTAACCATGATGGCGCTTAAGGGCTAGGGACTAGGGCATCGGGGCTAGGGGAAGAGGGAAAAGGGAAGAATTTTGACTTTTGACTTTTGACTTTTGACTTTTGACTTTCCCCGCTCTCCCACTCCCCCGCGACTACTTCTTACCCTTACCTTTCTCCTCGTTTCGCATAATTTGTTCGACGAAATTGGTATAGACCTCACCGCGCAAAAAAGCCTGCGTTTCGAGGATCTTTTGATGAAAGCCAATGGTAGTGGGCAATCCGGTGATAGCACATTCCCGCAGGGCGCGTTTCATACGCTCGATCGCCCCTTGGCGATCGGGTGCCCAAACGATTAACTTACCAATCAGCGAGTCGTAATAGGGCGGAATTTCGTAATCGGTGTAAACGTGGGAATCCATACGGACGCCATTACCCCCCGGTGGGAGGTAGCCGCTGATCCGTCCGGGAGAAGGCCGAAAATTCAGATCCGGATCTTCTGCGTTAATGCGACATTCTATAGAATGTCCTCGCAGAACCACATCATTTTGAGTCAAACTGAGTTTTTCTCCCTGTGCGATGCGGATTTGCTCCGCTACTAAGTCTAAACCGGTAATCATTTCCGTGACGGGATGTTCGACTTGAATGCGGGTATTCATTTCCATGAAATAAAAGTTACCCGATCGATCCAAGAGAAACTCAACCGTACCAGCACCAACATAGTCGATCGATTTAGCAGCCATAACTGCCGCCATACCCATTTTGTCGCGCAATTCCGGCGATAGAGCGGGACTCGGCGCTTCTTCGAGCAATTTTTGGTGGCGTCGCTGAATAGAGCAATCTCGTTCGCCCAAGTGAATCACATTACCGTAACTGTCGGCTAAAATTTGAAATTCAATATGTCGGGGACGTTCGATAAATTTTTCTAAATAAACGCCGGGATTTCCAAACGCAGCTTCCGCTTCTCCCTGTGCTGCGTGGAAGAGTTTGAGGAATTCGCTTTCTTCTCGTACCAGACGCATTCCTCGTCCGCCACCGCCAGCGGTAGCTTTGATCATCACAGGATAGCCAATTTCAGCAGCGATCGCCATTGCTTCCTTCTCATCTGAGAGCAACCCATCGCTACCGGGAACCGTAGGCACACCCACCCGCTGCATAGTTTCCTTAGCAGTCGATTTATCTCCCATTGCCCGAATCGCTGCGGGAGATGGGCCAATAAAAACTATCTGGTGATCGGCGCAAATTTCGGCAAACTTGGCATTTTCGGCCAAAAATCCATATCCGGGGTGAATTGCCGTAGCATTGCGCGTCAGCGCTGCGGCAATGATGTTGGGAATATTGAGATAACTTTTGCTGCTGGGAGGTTCGCCAATACAAACCGCTTCGTCAGCAAGTTGGACGTGGAGAGCGTGGCAGTCAATGGTAGAGTGAACGGCAACCGTAGAAATTCCCATTTCTTCGCAGGTGCGGAGAATGCGTAGGGCAATTTCGCCGCGATTAGCAATTAATATCTTAGAAAAACGCATTTTCCAGCTTTCGGATCGACGAGCGGTAACACTAAACCTCGGCAGCTTCTTTGGCGGCTTGTTGATGGCGACACCGACGCTTGAGGCGAAGCAGCTTTTTGTCTTCGGCTGTTAATCCTATCACGGTGTTGAGGACTACTTGCTGGTGAAGTGTTGCAGAACCCGGCTTTTGGCGCGATTCCTTAATCAATCGCAACATTGGCAAAAAGTCAAAAGGAAGAGGGAGTGGGGGAGTCAAAAGTCAAAAGTCCACCTCTTCCCTCTCCCTCTCCCTCTCCCTCTTTCCCCAACGCCCTAGTTATACAGTTGCCAATGCGAACAAAAGTAAGCTAGTATAACTAATGGGTTGCTAAAGTTACCCCAAACGCGGATGTGGCGGAATTGGTATACGCGCACGCTTGAGGTGCGTGTGGCTTGTCCTTGTGAGTTCGAGTCTCACCATCCGCATTAAATAAATGGTTTCGTTTTTTCTGCCTCGTGCAGTGGCATCTTAAAAAGATTGCCGTTGCACGAGGCAAAACTTATGTTAACCTTCCATCGCAGCCTGGGCGAGATTGCTCTGAGGTATCGGAGAAAAACAAATTTTTGAACTTCTTTATAATAATAAGCAGGTGCTAACTTGTCGGCTGAATGTTTGGGATACAGGAAAAAATGCTTTAGAAGCTTTTGATACTTATCGCAATTTGGATTTTAGTTACCGAAAACCGTGCGTGAAAGCCCCTGGCTTTAGACATGGGGATGAAACGCACCTGGCGATTTTAATCGCCGTCAAGTCCCTGGTTTCCACTTCTGATTCTCAAT
>NZ_JACJPW010000202.1 GCF_014696265.1 Aerosakkonema funiforme FACHB-1375
CCATAAAGTTTATCGGGGATGATGAAGCGATCGCACAGATCTCGTTGTGCAATAGGAAAAGCTTCAATTTGACCTTTTGTTCGCAATTGCTGCCAGCATTGTTCTAGATCCCATTTCAATCCTAATGCGCTTTGATAGCGGTCTTCGGCATTTTTCGCCATCAATTTCGAGACTATTTTTGATAGAACGACAGGAAGTTCTGGATTGATTTCATTCACTAATTTGGGCCGTTTGGCAATGTGACAATGCACCAACTCCATCGGCTCGTTTGATTGAAACGGTAACTCGCCCGTCAGTATTTCGTAAAAAGTTACACCTAATGAATAAAAATCTGTCCGGTAGTCAATTCCCCGATTCATTCGCCCAGTTTGTTCGGGAGAAATATAAGCTAATGTGCCTTCGAGGACATTGGGGTTTACTAGCGTTTGGGTTTCTCTCGGTAACAGGGAGGCAATACTAAAGTCGATTAATTTAACTTCTTTGGTTTGGGGATTAATCAAAATGTTGCTAGGTTTGATATCTTTGTGAATTACCCGTTCTCGATACAATAGCTCTATGGCATCGCACAGGACTAGGGCGATCGACAAAAATTCTGGCAGTAACTGAATTGGTAATTTTTCCCGCAACTTGAAATAATTAGACAAAGCAACTCCTCCGAAATCTTCCATTACCAAGGCATAACCATTTTGGTAGTTTTCCAGGCTATGGGTTTGGATAATTAATGGTGAAGTGAGATTTTTGGCAATCGTATACTGATTGCGAAATTGCACTAATTCGCTGAAACTGGGATAGGGATTTTTCAGGAGTTTGATCGCGACTGGTAGTGAGTCCGCCTCGCGCTGAGCGCGATAAACTACAGTTCTCGAACCGTTATATAATTCTGTCTTGAGTTGATATCCTGTCAGATTCATAATCATTTCCCCGTGACTTAATTGAATGGTTGTTTGGCTTGAAATTACTAGATTTGAAAAGATGCCTATGATGAGATTGGCAGTCGGATGCAGAACTCGGTACCGCGACCAATAGTTGACTCAACTTCGATACTTCCCTGATGTTTTTCGACGACAATCTGACGGGCAATAGCTAACCCTAGGTTTGGATAATCAGAGGTGAGTTGAGATTTTTGCCAATGGTGTACTGATTGTGAAACAACAACAGTTCGCTAAAGGTGGGATAGGGATTTTTCAGCAGTTTGATAACCACTGGTAGTGAGTCCCTTTCTCTGACTGCGCGATAAACCAGTGTTCGGGAGCCATTATAGAGCTGTTCTCTGATGCTATATCCGGGAATACTGACAAGAGTGCTAACCATAATTGCGCTCATCCTCCTAATTTTTAAATTTGGTCTTTCCAGATTTCTGAAGTTTTCTTTAAATTCTATCAAAAATTTACACGGGGATTTCAATTATAAATTCAGTACCCTCTCCGGGTGTGGAAATACAACTTAACTTACCTCGATGTTTTTCTACCACAATCGAATAGCTAGTTGACAGTCCCAAGCCAGTACCGCTACCTACTGGTTTAGTCGTAAAAAATGGATTAAATATATGATTTTGCACCGACTTACTCATGCCTATACCGTTATCTATAATGCGAATAATGATAGTTTTTTCTTCAGTTAATTCCGTCCGAATTATAATAGTCGGTTGGCAATTTTCCTTTGATGTATCCAATGCGTCAATGGCATTGTTGATGATATTCATAAATACTTGATTCAGAGCCGAAGCATAACAACTAACTAAAGGTAATAATCCATATTTTTTGCTGACTGTAATTTCGGGACGTTTATTATTACTTTGAAATCGATGCTGCAAAATTAACAACGTACTTTCCAGACCAGAGTGAATGTCTACTTCTTTTATTTCTGATTCATCCAAACGGGAAAAATTTCGCAGTGACAGCACTATTTGACGAATTCTTTCTACTCCAAAATTCATAGAAGATAGGATATTTGGTAAATCTTCCAATAAAAAGCTCAAGTCGATATCGGCTTTTTTTTGAGCAATTTCTGGAAATGGATCGGGATAAAGCTGCTGATATAAATCATTCAATTCAATTAAGGATTTAACATATTCTTTGGCGGGTTGTAAGTTGCCATAGATAAAATTAATTGGATTGTTAATTTCATGAGCAATTCCAGCCACTAACTGTCCTAAACTAGACATTTTCTCAGCTTGAATGAGTTGGGCTTGCGTTGAGTAAAGTTGAGCGAGTGTTGATTCTAACTGAGTAGCTTTTGCTGTTAATTCCTGGGTGCGTTCTGCTACTTTTTGTTCGAGAGTGTGAGAATAATCCTCTAATCGATCGTAAAGTTTGGCATTCTCTAGAGAAATTGCAGCTTGAGTGCAGAGTAAGTTGAGTAGTTCGATGCGATCGCTTGTAAATGCTCCCACTGTCAAATTATTTTCTAAGTACAAAATGGCAATCAATTTGCCTTGGTTGAGAATTGGCGCGCAGAAAATAGTCTTGGGTGTATGGTGCAGAATATAAGGATCGGCAAGCAAAGTTGGCTCGACTGCGGCATTTTCCACAACAGCCGCAACCAGAGTATTTTTAACTCGATTAATTAAGCTAACAGAGACTATTTCCTCACAGGGCAGAGATTGTAAAATTATCGCAGGTTGTTGCAGTTGGGATAATGCCTCAATTACCCAACAGTCACCTTTTGGTATGAGTAAAGCACATTTATTGGCTCCAGCGCTTTCCAGGATTACTTTCAGTAAAGTTGAGAGTAATTTCTCTAACTCAATTTCGCGGGAAAGCGATTGAAAAGCTTTGAGAATAGTTGCCAAATCGAGAGCTTCGGAAACGCTAGGATGACTGCGGTTAGAACCTTGAACTGTGTGATAAGAGCTAGAAATGATTGTTTCTATTGGTTTGAAATTCGGTTGTTGTTTGTGCAGAATTGCTAGAAGTAATTGGGGATAGCGGCTTTCTAAATCGATAACTTTGGCTTTGGCACCCCACCGCGCATAACAGTAATAAGCCTCCATCATGTAGGTTTGAGCAATTTTTGTTTTGCCCCAATCAAGATAAAATTTGGCAGCAAGTTCGTTAGCTAAGGCTTCTTCGTTGAGGAATTGGTTAGTTTTGGCAATGGTAATAGCTTGTTCGTAATGCTCCATTGCCGCTAATTTATCACCCGCAACTCGCAATTTTTCTGCTTCTACTAAATGCCATTTGTGTAAATAATTTATGGGAGCATCTTGCGCCCACTGGTAAAGAGTTTGTTGATGGCTTTCGACTTTAGCAAGAATTTCGGTTGTTTCTGCTGGGCTGGAAACAAGTGCTAGATTAGTGAGGGCGGTATAGAAATGGAATATAGGAACAAAAGGCATTCCTGATACTGCCATTAAATAGGACTGGACTTGGGTGATATAGTCAAGGGCAGCGTGATAATTTCCAAAAAAGTAGGCAAGCGATAGTTTATAGCTATAAACAAACGCAAGTGCAGTCAGATCCCGATCCTGCTTGTGCTTTGGTAACATCACTGTTTCATCGTAGAAAATACCCATTAAGCAGTCTGGTTGGCTCACTGTTTCTTGAAATTGCTCTACTGTTTGCTGTACCATCTGCAAATAAGTTAGTGCTGAATCTTGTTTCACCTGAACGAGAGCAGCATTGTAAGCAGGTAATTCCGCCGCCAAGCTATGCAATTCTACACCAGCGAATAACCCCGTTAAGGCATACCCTTCTATGCTGTAGCCAGCGTAGAGAAAATCACCGTTTTCCATTCCCGCCATGTAGCTTTCTTTCATGGTTAGCTGGGCGACTAAAAGTGATTGTCGGTGATGTTGTATAAAACCTCCAAACAGGTTGAGAGTGACACATTTCATCCTCCGATCGTTCAACTTTTCCAGCAAGGAGAGGGATAATTTACCAAACTCATAACCGATTTCAACTTCGCCAAAAAAGGCACACATCACCATCCCATGAATTGCATAGCCAGGGATTGAGGCGGAAGTATTGCCAAACTCCAGCGATAAGCGTACCATCGTCGCGCCGAGAATGGGCATTAAACCAGGTTGTCCCAGTAACACTGGTGGGAACAACATACTTAATATCTGGATTGCAGCTTGAGCTTGAGGTTCGCTCATCAGGGGTAAGTCAATCAGTGTGGCAATTTCTCGTTCTTGGAGTTGCTGTTTCACTGCTGCTAAAGCTTTGCCAATCTGAGTTTCGTCTACTTGGCTGGGTAATTCTACTCCCAATTGGGCTAGAGCTTCTCTGCCGACTGCGATCGCTGCTAATATTTGGCTACCAGCTGTTAGTGCGGCAATTTGAATTTCGTAGATTTTAACTTTGTCAAGAACAGTCTGTGCCTGCTGCAATACCAATGCCGCAAGTTGTTCCATACCGTCAAAATCACCATTCAAATAACTGGCTTCCGTTGCAGCTATATACAAATTCAAAGTTAATTCATACTGACTTTGCCAACAATTAATCTCTAGTAAATCCATGCCAGTATGAAAATACTCTCTAGCGGCAGTATAAGCAGTGGAATGTCGGGCTTTATTCCCAGCTTTCAAGTTGAGTTTTGCTAAAACTGCTCGTTCCTGTGGTTGATTAATTAATGCTTGTCCTTGATTCAAATGTCCCACAATATCAAACAGTTTTTCTTCTCGTTCTCCGGCAGAAGAATTTTGCAGAAGTAACTGCCCAATTTTGAGATGTGTGACTTGCTTTTCGTCGTCAGGAATCAGGGAATAAGAGGCTTGTTGAACTCGATCGTGTAAAAAGCGATAAACTGGATTAGCTGCTGCATAAGAACCAGATATATCTTCAGATTGAACAAAAAATTTATAAATTTCTGTATTCGGAATAATCAGCCCTTCTTGCAATGCTTTCCATAAATTTGCTGCTGTTGTTTCTGGTGTTTGTTCGGAAATAATCGCCAATGTTTGCAGATCGAACTGCGCCCCAACACAAGCTGCTAACTTGAGAATATTTTGAGTTGGCTGTGGTAATTTCTGCAATTGTATGGACATGAATTTTACCACATCATCAGTAATTGCTAAAGCTTTTATTTGAGCAATATCGCACTGCCAATGGCGAGATGCAAAGTCAAACGCGATCAGATGTTCATTATTTAATGCTTTAAGAAACTGGGTAGCAAAAAAAGGATTACCTTGAGTTTTTTGATAAATTAATGTTGTCAAAGGTTGAGCCAGCGATGACTCACAATTCAGCGTATCTGTAACTAACTGATTGAGATTAATTTCGCTTAATGCTTGGAGGATAATTTTATTGACTACTGCGCCAGCTTTTTCTAACTCATCTACAGTCAAGATGAAGGGGTGAGTTGGTGATACTTCATTATTCCGATATGCACCCAACAGCAACAAATATTTTGTATCTTGCATCAACAGTTGTAACAATTTCAGCGATGCAGAATCTGCCCATTGCAAATCATCTAAAAATATCACTAAGGGATGTTCTGGATGAGTGAAAACTTGCACGAACTTTTGCAAAAGTAAATTAAATCTATTTTCGGCAGCAGTTCCTGATAGTTCTGTAGCTGGTGGTTGATTGCCGATAATATATTGTAACTCTGGAATTACGTCAATTAAAACTTGTCCATTGTCGCCAACAACTTCCAAAATTTTTATTTTCCAACTGTTGATTTGACTATCCGATTCTGAGAGTAATTGACACATTAAATCACGGAATGATTGTACCAAAGCACTAAAGGGAATATTGCGTTGAAATTGGTCGTATTTCCCTTTAATAAAATAACCGCGTTGTCTGACAATGGGTTTATGTACCTCGTTCACAACCGCAGTTTTCCCAATGCCTGAAAACCCAGCTACCAGCATCATTTCGGTTGCGCCTTGGCTAACTCGATCGAAGGCGTCGAGTAGGGTTTGAACTTCCGGATCTCTGCCATAAAGTTTATCGGGGATGATGAAGCGATCGCACAAATCCCGTTGTGCAATAAGAAAAGCTTCAATTTGACCTTTTGTTCGCAATTGCTGCCAGCATTGTTCTAGATCCCATTTCAGCCCTAATGCGCTTTGATAGCGGTCTTCGGCATTTTTGGCCATCAATTTGGATACTATTTCTGATAGAACAGCCGGAATATCTGGATTGATTTGATTCACTAATTTGGGCGGTTTGGCAATGTGACAATGCACCAACTCCATCGGCTCGTTTGATTGAAATGGTAACTCTCCCGTCAGTAATTCGTAAAAAGTTACACCTAATGAATAAAAATCTGTTCGGTAATCAATACCCCGATTCATTCGGCCAGTTTGTTCGGGGGAAATATAAGCTAATGTGCCTTCCAACTGATTTGGATTTAAGAGAGTTTGGGTTTCTCTCGGTAACAGGGAGGCAATACTAAAGTCAATTAATTTAACTTCTTTGGTTTGGGGATTAATTAAAATGTTGCGGGGTTTGATATCTTTATGGATGATTCTTTCCCGATATAGTACATCTATGGCATCACATAAAGCTATGGCAATTCGTAAAAAATCCGGCAGGGATTTGGCGGGAAGTTTTTGCTGGGGTGGGAAATACTCTGATAAAGCAATACCGCTGAAATCTTCCATCACCAAGGCATAACCATTTTGGTAGTTTTCCAGGCTATAGGTCTGGATAATTAACGGTGAATTGAGATTTTTGGCAATCGTATACTGATTGCGAAATTGCACTAATTCACTAAAAGTTGGATAGGGGTTTTTCAGTAGCTTGATCGCCACGGGTAACGAGTCCACCTCGCGTTTACCGCGATAAACTACAGTTCTCGAACCGTTATATAATTCTGTCTTGAGTTGATATCCTGTCAGATTCATGATGATTTCCCTGTAACTTAGTTGAATGGTTGTTTGGCTTGAAATTACTAGATTTGAGAAGCTGGCTATGGTTAAATTGGCAGTCGGATGCAGAACTCGGTGCCGCGACCAACAGTTGACTCAACTTCGATATTTCCCTGATGTTTTTCTACCACGATTTGACG
>NZ_JACJPW010000203.1 GCF_014696265.1 Aerosakkonema funiforme FACHB-1375
TCCCCCACTCCCCCGCTCCCCTCATCTTTAGAGATAAATCACCTTGTTCGGCAAAGCTTGGCAAGCCGGATCGATCGCCCTTCGTGCAGGATAGTAATAGTAGATCGTACAGTCCGCAAAACTATGAGCTTGGCCAACTTTTCCGGCAACAAATCAGCCATTTATCGGTTGCTGCTGGTAATGGCAGCCGGGGTATCCTTTTTAGGAGGCTGCTCACAGCTTCCCAGCGCATCCTCTTCTCAACAGCCTATTGCTCCTATTGCTCCCACTCAGAGCGATGTGGACACTACTACCAGCCGCGCTCTTCCGATAAAAGATGACACAGATACAAACTTTGTTGTCGCCGCCGTCGATAAAGTCGGCCCAGCGGTGGTGCGAATTGATTCTGCACGGACGGTGAGGCGTCAAATACCCGAAGAATATAACGATCCGTTCTTTCGGCGCTTTTTTGGTGGTAATGCACCTGTACCCCCTGCTGAGCGGACTGTGCGGGGAACGGGATCTGGCTTTTTGATCAATACTCAAGGGCAAATCCTCACCAATGCTCATGTGGTAAATGGTGCTGATACGGTGACTGTAACGCTCAGAGATGGTCGCAATTTCCAAGGAAAAGTGCTGGGTGAAGATTCGTTGACCGATATAGCAGTGGTCAAGATTAACGCCAATAGTTTGCCAGTTGTGGCTTTGGGTAATTCCGATTCTTTGCGTCCGGGACAGTGGGCGATCGCGATCGGCAATCCCCTTGGTTTAGATAAAACTGTAACAGTAGGAGTTATTAGCGCCACAGATAGAACCAGCTCGCAAGTCGGCGTTCCCGATAAGCGGATTGGTTTTATTCAAACTGATGCAGCTATTAATCCCGGTAATTCTGGAGGCCCACTGCTAAACGCTCGCGGTGAGGTAATCGGCATCAACACAGCCATCATCGGTGGCGCTCAAGGATTGGGTTTTGCTATTCCTATTAATACAGCCCAAAGAATTGCCGAACAACTAATTGCTAAAGGAAAAGTCGAACATCCTTTTGTGGGAATTCAGATGGCAACTCTGACCCCAGAAATTAAGGAAAGAATCAAAAATGCTTCTAATGGCAACATCAATGTAGATAGAGCGCAAGGAGTTTTAGTTTTCCGCATAGTCCGCAATTCTCCGGCTGAGAAAGCGGGATTGCAGGCAGGAGATGTGATCCAAAAAGTTGACAATCAAGCTGTTACCACAGCTGATAAGGTGCAACAAATTATAGAAACCCGTAAGGTGGGAGATAGCTTGCGGATGGATGTGCAACGTAATGGGGAACCTAAAACTGTACAAGTGCAGCTAGGCGCTTTTCCAGTCCGACAACAACAAGAAGAAGAACCTTAATTGCTAGATAGTCAAGTTCTGCGATCGAACGCTTGACTATTTAGCTATCTGTTAAAATCCAAATCTTTCAGATTGCTCATTTTAACGAACTCGATATGGCTGAAATTCTGCAAGTATCCCAACTCGGAAATCCCGTAATTCGCCAGCAATCGCAACCGATCGCAGATGTGCGCGATCGTCGCATTCAAGAATTAATCGATAATCTGGTGGAAACAGTTATCAAAGAAAATGGTGTTGGCATCGCCGCACCCCAAGTAGGCGAACTCGATCGCTTATTTATCGTCGCCTCTCGTCCCAATCTCAGGTATCCCAACGCACCGAAGATGGAACCAACCGCGATGATTAATCCTCACATTATTGCACATTCCTCTGAGGTAGTCAAAGATTGGGAAGGCTGTCTCTGCATTCCGGGAATTCGCGGTTTGGTGCCGAGATATCAAGCCATAGAAATAGAATATACCGATCGCGATGGCAAGCTGCATCGCCAAGAATTAACAGATTTTGTCGCCCGCATCTTTCAACACGAATACGATCATCTCGATGGTATCGTATTTTTAGATCGTGTGGAAAGTACGCTAGATTTAATGACAGAACAAGAGTATCAGCAGCGCATTGTCATAAATAAATAAAATTTTGAATTGGGCAATTATTGGAAGTGATGAATTGTTACCATTGGTTGTTGTGTTTGAGCTTTTTTGTCAGTCTACCTCCCGATACTAATATCTTTACCTCTCAACGGCAAAACCCACCGTTAACCAACCCGGAGCAGCAGGCATGGATAGAATACGATAACGGTTTTTCTGAGCTTTGTCCAGAGTTTAAAGACGGTCAACGACGATCTCAAAAATGTTCCGAACGCGCCAGACAACGCTTGCGTAACTGGCTGGATAAGCAAGCAGAAACTTGTTTAAAAACAGAAATTCCCAGTGGCGATCCGATAACTACTCGCGGTTGCCATCCTGCTGCTGATGCTGTTTTCAGTTATATCGTTCGCTATCGTGAAAGCGAATAACTATACTGACAATCAAGCGATCCGAAACCCATTCATACAATATCAGCAACTAATTGTCCAATAAATGTAAATATTTTTATCAGAAATTTGCTTTTGTACAGCGATCGATATATTTTTAAGAGGTGCGTCAAAACCAATCAGTAAAACAGGGTAAAATTTGGTTTTGAATTATACTTCGCTCTTAGGGTTCTGTAGGGGTCTGAATCTTTTTGACTAATTTGCGATCGCACCTATTTTAGCTAAAATGATGATGAGCGTGTTTATCCAGTAGTATCGGGTGATAAAGACTGCTAAAAAAGTACTCGATCGCTATAACTAGGAGATAAAAACATGGCAATTAATTTAGAAAAAGGGCAACGAATCTCACTTGCCAAAGAAGCACCAGGACTAACAAAAGTTATGTGCGGATTGGGTTGGGACGTAGCCAAACCAGATGGCAGGAATACTAAAAATTTAGATCTGGATAGCTCAGTTATCTGTTTGGATGCTCAAGGGAAAATCAACGATATAGCCAATGTTGTTTACTTCGGTAATCTATCTCATCGTTCGGGAAGCATTACTCATCTGGGTGATAATCTCACTGGTGAAGGAGAGGGAGATGACGAGCAAATTATCGTAGATTTGACTAAAATTCCCACAGAGATTGCCAGACTTGTGTTTACAGTCAACATTTACGAACCCATCAGTCGAAAACAAGACTTCGCAATGGTAAAAAATGCCTTTGTGCGTCTGGTGAATATGTCCAATAATCAAGAACTCGCCCGGTATAATTTATCAGGTCTTGAATATATGGGGATGACGGGAATGATTATGGCTGAAATTTACAGGCATAATAATGAGTGGAAAATGGGAGCGATCGGCAATGGCGTTAAGGCTAATGGCTTGGAAGATATTGTCAAATCCTATGCTTAAACATTCTCTCACTGCTTAGATTACTCCTGTTTTTCGGTAAAATCAGCTAAACTTCAATACCAAAAAAGTTGTTTTGTTACAAGGAATTAAAACCATGTCAATTGACTTAAGCAAAGGTGGAAGAATTAATCTTTCCAAAGAAGCCCCTAGTTTGAAAAATGTAGGGATTGGTTTGGGATGGGACATTAACGCCACAGACACAGGTTCTGCCTTTGACCTAGATGCTTCTGTATTTATGTTAGGAGCAAATGGAAAAATTCCCAACGACAAATACTTTGTCTTCTACAACAATACAGAATCGCCAGACACTTCTGTAAAACATCTTGGAGATAGCAGAACTGGAGAGGGTGCAGGGGATGATGAAACAATTCAAATTGACTTGTCTAAAGTCGATGCTTCAATTCAAGAAATAGTTTTTATTGTCACGATTCACGAAGCTGATGTCAAAAAGCAAAATTTTGGCCAAGTCAGGAATTCCTTTATAAGAATTTACGACAATTCGACAGAAAACCAAATTGCCAAGTACGAGTTAGAAGAAGATTTTTCTACAGAAACAGCCATTGAGTTTGGCAGGCTGTATAAAAAAGACGGAGATTGGAGATTCCAAGCTGTCGGACAAGGCTATAAAGCAGGTTTGCAGAAATTTGTAGATCAGTATGCCTCTTAGTTGATGCCAGACAACCTCAAAATAATAGAATTTTAAATAAAAGGGGAAAATAGTGATTAAATTCCCCTTTTTACTGTATTTACTGATTACATCCGCTCTAAAACTTGAATTCCCAATAAAGATAATCCTAGCTTTAGAGTTCTGGCAGTTAAATCACAGAGAATCAATCGAGAAGTTCGCACTGGTTCTTCTGATTTAAGCACAGGGCATTGCTCAAAAAATTGGTTGTACTTCTTGCTGAGTTCATACAAATACTCACAAAGTCGATTAGGGAGTAAATCTTGCTCAGCGTTA
Source organism: Aerosakkonema funiforme FACHB-1375 (assembly GCF_014696265.1). Lineage (GTDB taxonomy): Bacteria > Cyanobacteriota > Cyanobacteriia > Cyanobacteriales > Aerosakkonemataceae > Aerosakkonema > Aerosakkonema funiforme_A. Next base: position 4,245 of record NZ_JACJPW010000203.1, read on the forward strand.
CTCAGGACTTGGCTAACCTGTAATAAATGCTTTGCCAGCGTCAATTCTGCTTCTTCATTTAGCAAGATTTTAGCATCTTTGCCCAGTTTTTCAAAGTCGATATTACCTTTCCGACCGATGCTACGAATCCGAGCATAAGCATAAAGTAAATATGGCGCTGTATTGCCTTGCAGCGATAGCATCTTGTCGTAGCTGAAGACATAATTGCTATTGCGGTTTTGGCTTAAGTCGGCATACTTAACCCCACTAATACCAATTACTTTGCCAACGTTAGCAATAAATTCTTCTGTTTCGGAACGTTCTTCTTCCTTAAGTCTAGCTTCCAAGTCTGCGCGAGCGCGATCGAGCGCTTCATCCAGCAAATCTTTTAATCGCACAGTTTCGCCAGAACGGGTTTTTAGTTTCTTGTTATCTTCACCCAGTACCAAACCAAAAGGAACGTGAATTAATTCTAGGCTATCTGGAATCCAGCCAGAGCGTTTAGCTACCTGAAAAACTTGTGCAAAGTGATTTGCTTGTCCGGCATCAGTAACGTAGATAATGCGATCGGCATCATCTTGCTGAATCCGATAGCGCAAAGCTGCTAAATCTGTAGTGGCGTAGTTATATCCACCATCAGATTTTTGCACGATTAAAGGCAGCGGTTCACCTTCTTTGTTAGTAAATCCTTCCAGAAAAACGCACTTAGCACCGTTATCTTCAACTAATAAACCAGTTTTTTCCAAGTCTTCGACTACAGTTGGTAATAAAGGATTATAGAAAGATTCTCCTCTTTCGATTACCTTGACATCCAACAAGTCGTAAATTACCTGAAATTCTCGCCGCGATTGTTCGCACAGTAATTGCCATGCCCGACGCGAATCTTCATCGCCAGCTTGAAGTTTTACTACTTCTTGACGAGCAGTTTCTTGGAAATTTTCATCTTCATCAAACCGCTGTTTAGCTTTCCGATAAAAACTTACTAAATCACCTAAATCAACTGCATTGGCGGTGGTCAAAGCTGACGGACAAACTTCTCTCAAATAGGCGATTAGCATTCCAAACTGAGTTCCCCAATCGCCCACATGATTCAGCCGCAGGACATCGTGACCCTGAAATTCCAAAATGCGGGCAATGCAATCGCCAATGATAGTCGATCGCAAGTGTCCGACGTGCATTTCTTTAGCAATATTGGGGCTGGAAAAATCGACGATTACTCGCTGAGGATTTTTTGTCGGTGCGATTCCCAAGCGAGAATCTGCCTGGATATCGTTTAGTTGTGCTTCCAGGTATGAAGGCTTGAGTGTGAAATTGATAAAACCCGGCCCCGCTACAGTTGGCGGTTCGCAGATGTCGCTAACATCAATATATTGAACAATTTTTTCTGCGATCGCACGGGGCGGTTGCTTCAATTGCTTAGATAGAGAGAGGGCGGCGTTGGACTGATAATCACCAAATTTTGGATTGCTAGCAGCCACCAGCATTGGGTCTGCCCCAGCAAACTCACTGCCAAAAGCTGCGATCGAAGCCTGCTCAAACTTTGTTTTGAGTTTTTCAAGGGTAGGATTCATTGGTGTTTTGCTGGGAACTCAGACTGCGTGCTTATCTACTCCATCCTACTCATATCTATGTTCATACTCAAATCCAGCCAAGTCGATCGAGTAATGGGCGCACTGCTAGAAATGTAGTCTACGCCAGTTTCAGCCACAGCGCGGATAGTTTCCAGGGTGATGTTGCCCGATGCTTCTATTTTGATGCGATCGTTCTTCTGGCGAATCATCTGCACCGCTTGCTGCATCATACCCAGAGGCATATTGTCCAGCATAATAATGTCTGCACCGTGCTGGATGGCTTCCTGCACTTGATCTGGAGTTTCCGTCTCCACTTCTATAGTTAAGGGATAGGGGATTCGGGAACGGATGAGAGCGATCGCCTTTCCTATACCGCCCGCCGCCTCAATGTGGTTATCCTTAATCATTACCGCATCATCCAGTCCCATACGATGATTAACAGCCCCTCCCACTTGAGTGGCGTACTTTTCCAGTACTCTCAATCCAGGTGTCGTTTTGCGAGTATCCACCAGTTGAGTCGGCAGATCCGCGATTTGCTCGGCATACTTTCTAGTAAGTGTAGCAATGCCACTGAGACGCATAGCGATGTTTAGGGCAACCCGTTCGCCGGAGAGCAGCACATCGAATGGCCCGTGAATGCGAGCCACTACCTGTCCCTTTTGGCATCTATCACCCTCTGCGACGATAGGGACGAAGGTGACTTGATAGTTTAAAAGCTCAAATACTCGTCCTGCGAGGGGTAAGCCAGCCACAATACCCGTTTCTTTCGCAATCCAATCAGCGCGTCCAACTTGGGCTTTTCCTGGGAATAAGCTTTGCGTGGTGCGATCGCCCCGACCGATATCCTCTAACAACCAGCTCTTCAGCACCGGATCTAGCACTATCCAAGGCGGTAAAACAGCTACGGCACTTTCCACAAAAATTTTTTCCTCAATTTTTCTGGCTCTTCAGAGCTAATTTAGATCAAATCGCTCTCCAGGAGAGCGTTTGAGCCATCTAAAAAAAATTTTGCCAAACCGCTTGACACTTCTTGGCAGGCTTGTTACATTAATAAAGCGGCGAGAGAAACGCAGCGAAAGCGGCGGCTCGAAACGCACCGAACCTA
>NZ_JACJPW010000204.1 GCF_014696265.1 Aerosakkonema funiforme FACHB-1375
TAGGTCAAGTTTGGGAACAAGTACCTTACAATCCCCAGTTACATCAAGCAGATGTCAATGATATTGCTGAGGGAGAGTTGGTTTTTGTGAGGTTTGTAGGGTATAAGGATGGCTCTCGCATTCTTTGTCCTGCCAAAGTCAGCCGGACTCGACCATTTAGCTAAAATTAGATTTTTTAGACCTAAAGAGAGATGCTACTGTAATGGCTTCATCCGGTCTGAAGAACGAGCCACTTGGTACGATTCCTTTGTGCAGATGTTGGATGTTCTCCAAGCGTGGAGAATGTCTGTAGACGCAAGAATATGCGTAGCTGCGAGCTCGCAGAGCGTCAAATATTAACTATTTGTTCGCTAAAAACAAATCGTGTTTGGCCCTCGTAGCAGCGACAAACTGCAAGTTTTTTTCCTGCTCCTTTTCCCAATCCTTCTCAGCTCTTGGATGTGGAAGCAAATCCGGTCTAATATGAAAAACTCTCTCAGCCTCCAACCCTTTAGAGCCATGTATCGTGGTCAAGAACACTTCATTAAAATCACTTTTAGATAAACGCTCGATCGCCCCAGTCAGTTCGGCTGTATCTTGACAATTATTACCCGTATAAATGGCATTAAGGGTTAGGATGCGATCGTGCAAATCCACAACTACTGTCATCGGTACTTTATCAAAGAGCATTTGTTTTTTTCTTGACTCATACCACGCTTGCAAAGTATTAGTAAATTCCTGGCAACTATACCTTTTCACTGAGTCTCCTACAATTTCGCCTAGTAAACTATTTAGTTGACTGGCTATATCCTTATTTTTAATTTTTGCTGCAATTCCTGCTTTGAGTAATTCATAATATACTGGTATTAACGGATAAAAGCAGCGACAGATAATCAAATCGCCAGATTTAGCAATTTTCGGAATTTCTGCTATTTTTATTGATGTAACCGTTCCTGATGTCGCATTTTGGCGAGGTTCTATTACGTTATAAATCTGATTGGCCAACTCGATATGGGTAGTCGGACATCTATAGCAAATAGATAAAGGTAATTGAATCGCACTACTTCGCTCTATAATATTAGCAATACTCTGTCGATCGGCGGCACTAAATCCCATGATAGCTTGACGTTCGTCACCAACAAAAATACCCCTAGCTCCTGCTTTATATGCCCTCATGACAATATCGATTTGTGCGGCGTTAAGGTCTTGCACTTCATCTACACACAGAAAATCGTAGCTATATACTGGCAAATTCAACACAGATGGTAGCCACACCATATCTTCGTATGAAATGAATTCTCTACACTGACGTATTCCTATTTCTAGAATCTCAAACACAGCTTTTTGAATAAAATCCCAATCTCCTATGCTAGGCAATCCATAATAATGGCATAATTGTTTTAACGTTGTGCTATTGCTGGGGTCAGCTAGAGTAAGTTGACTGAACTTTACCAGCGATACCAATCGATGGTATTCCAGTGGCGAGTGTACTTTTCTATCTGCTAAATAATCTTTAACAATTACTGAATATTTACGTTTGTTAATTTCAGGCATATTGCGAAAAGCACGACATAAACTTGACAAACCCAAACTGTGTATAGTACTCGCTTCGATGTGTTTGGGCAGTTTACGATTTAGCTCGTCAGCAATATGTTTGTTGAATGCTAGAAAACGCGAGCGCAGAAAATTGGGAATAAAATTAGCACCTTTAATTAAAGTAGTAGTTTTGCCGCTACCCGGTACAGCAGAAACTACACACGACCCCTGACCGGATGCCAACCAATCGAAGATAGCTTTTTGATAGGCAGATGGCATAAATCCCAACACCATATCTCCTGATGTTGGTTGGCTATTAGCCTTATTATGAGAAATACGGTGCGGTGTTCCCAGCACCATATCGCCTATGACTGGAAGTGGAAGTTGTTCGTGAGCCACGTTTTTTACTTAAAAATGTAGGTTTTCATCAAACTACCGCTCGCTACTAAAATTTGGGTCTGTATACTTTGAAAAAAGTGGGTAACCGCATTTATTTTCGCTCGGCTTTTTGATAAATATTGGTATTATTATAGATAATAGTATTAAAAAATTCAATCCTGTCCCCGCCTTTCAATTAATTCAGAACGTACAGTTACCAATAATTCTTTCGCTACTTTCAACGCTAGCTCATATTCGCTTATACTTTCATGTATACCCCACTTTTTACCTGTTTGTCTCTTGATATAGGCAAACACAACTTTATGCAACATTTGCCCATTATTTTTGTAAAAATCGCGTGCGATAGCATCTGGATTTACCACTCCGTTGAATTCTTCTAATTCTGACTCTCTTACCATCAACGGCAATAAGCACTCTAAAGGATTGTCTATTAAACTTTTACCGTTACTGCCATCGTGAATCAACCACTTCTGGTCGAGTAACTTATAGATAGACGAACTAATTGCTGCACCATACTTTGTTGTATTCTGGCGCTTAATTTCATCGGGTCGGCAAGATATTGCTGGATGGGGAGGAATAACAACACTGTGTTCGATATCAATTTCTAATTCTTTAACAAATGTTTCATAAGTTGATGGTGGCATAGTATCTCGTAACCGCATACCACCTGCCAAGATGTCTCCATTCTCATCGATATCGAATCCTTTTTGTTTTAATACTGTACGCCGCTTGTATTCGGAAAACGGTATGCTAATGCCATCTACCATTACCATCCAATCCAAACCTAAATGACCTATAAAATTAACGTTGACTTCTTCTTTCGTTCTAGCTATTTGTTTCTTTACTATCTCAGTTCCGACTGGTAAATCAATTGATTGAGGTAAAATTTGAATCGTGCGATTATCTAAAACAGCTTCGACTCTTATGCTAACAGTGCGAGTATTGCGTATTTGATTCATCCGTTCGACGATGGCATCGCATATTTTATCTTGAAGAGATGGGCAAGCTACTTTTTCATTTTCATTATATGGTTGAATCGCTCTTAAAACTTCATCGGCAGCATTTTTAAAGACATTATATAACCCTTTTGGCTCCTTAACTGACTTAGTTGCAGTCAGCAGTTGATTTTCGCTCTTTTGCTCAATTTGAGTTGTTAAACTACAACTTTGTTTTAATTCTGATGCTAAATTAAATTTTTGATTGTTTTGAGTACGTATATTATTTACTGGTGAGGTGGGTAGATTTAAAACAATTATATCTCCCGCTTTTAACTTAGAAGTATCGTTAAATTTAATAACATTTTCTCCAGCCGAGTATTCGGTTTCAATAACAGGCTTTAAAGCCACCTGAATTTCTTCTTCATATCCAGATAGAGGCGCTAATTTCTGTCCTTCTAGAAACTTTTGAAAAATGTCGCGAATCCCTAATGCTTCGTGAGAGACAACAACGCCCCAATTTTCTTCTGTCAAGTCTGGAAAATTACCGGGTGGGCGACCCGGTACTCTACGTACTATACGCCCGAATTCTTGTTCTGCTACTGTCAGGCTTTTCATAATACATAAACTTACCGAAACTGATGCCCAAGGATGAGAAAACCCTTCCCCTACCATGCCACAATGTAGCCTGTTTGATTACCGGAGGCAGATAGTTTTTCCTAAAGAAAAACTATCTGCCTCCAATAAAGTGTTTCTAGTGTCCATTTTCTCTAACTCACTTTCAAATGAGCGAACCGTAAGTACCTTCTTTGAGGAACCAGCAAAAGTTTGGTTACGCTGGCTGCGTCTGTTCAGACTTTATTTGAAGCAATCTGCGCTTGCCAAAAAATGTTAACTTAGGCTTAACATAATTTTTACTTTTCAAGTGTAAGGTTGTTTTAGATTCGATTTTCACGGCTGAGATTGCACTGAACCAAAAAACTAATGTTAGCGTTAACTTTCATAGATAACGTTACAGCACTAATTAACTCGCGCTCGTAAGAGGTAGTTGTGGAAATTTTTAAGGCAGCTTGGGTAGCTTTGTTTTTACTACTGTCTGGGGATTTTATCGGGACATTTTTTTATCATGTGCCGGAACATATTTTTGGCAAATACCATAACTTAATTCATCATAGTAAGAATCGAAGTTTCATTCATTATGCAGTGTTAACCAGGAAACCATTGGTGCTGTTTAATGGTTTTTTGGCAGTATTTCCCTATTTAATTTTTATTCCGCTGCTTTGGGGTATATCTCCCATTGGCAGTATTTTAGGTCTTGGATTGGCTGAGTGTCATGTCGTGTGGAGACATACTTCTATTAGTGAGAGTCCAACTCCCATTTGGATATCGCGCATTTGTAACAAATTGTGTATCACAACTCCCGAACGGCATTGCCTTCATCATCAAGATGCTAATGTAGCTTATGGCGACATTTTTACTTTTTACGATCGACCAGCGCAGGCGTGGTATCGGGTTTTGCTATTGTCCAAAAGGAAATTTAGCAAAAAAAGAATAGAAGCCGGTTTTTTACTGCGATCGCTACGAGAAAAGCCCTAGCAATTGTGAAACTTAGACAGGAATATTGCCTATCTATACAAAAATATTACACATGGCTACGGAGATAGAGCGCAAATTTTTAGTTAATGGTGACAAATGGCGAACCCTTGGGACTGGTATTATTTATTGCCAAGGTTACATTCGCACCACAAACGAAACCACTGTTCGCATTCGTATTGTAGGCGAGCGGGGCTACTTAACCATTAAGGGTTTGACTGTTGGTACTTCTAGACCTGAGTTTGAGTACCCCATCCCGATCGAAGATGCCCGAGAAATGCTCAATACTTTGTGCGAGCGTCCTTTGATTGAGAAAATTAGGTTCAGAATTGAGCAGGGTGGTTTAATTTGGGAAGTAGATGAATTCTTAGGTGAAAATCAAGGCTTAATTATAGCCGAAGTTGAATTAACTGATGAAAACCAAGTGATTGAATTACCAGATTGGATTGGAGCGGAAGTGTCAAACGAGCCGAGATACTTCAATGCTAATTTAGCTAAGTATCCATTTAACAAGTGGACAACTTAAATAAATTTACCAAATTAAATAGCCTGACAAACAGTTTTGATTGTTTGTCTCAACCAGGAATTAGCAAGGTCTTTATCGACTAGCTTACTCCACAGTAATGAAACAGTCCAAGGCTCTGTTTCTAAGGGAACTTCAAATATTTGTAAAGGACATAAAGAGATAAAACTTTTGGCTAAACGAGAAGGAATTGCTGCAACTAGATTGCTTTTTGATACAATCTCTGGTATCGCTAAAGCATGGGAAATTGTCAACGCCACGCGCCTTTGGAGATGGTAACGAGCTAATAACTTATCGATTTCTCCCGTTGCATCCCGTCGCATTGTGAACAACGCATGAGGCAAACTGACAAAGGTTTCTCTTGATATAGAACCATCTATTAATGCCGGATGTCCTTGGCGGGCAATTCCGATGAATCGCTCTTGAAACAAAGGTTCGATCGATGTTTGCTGAGGTGGATTGGGAAACACTCCTAACGCGACATCAATAATCCCCTGTTCTAGCATTTCTTTAACATTATCTTTCTCAAATGCCATCAGTCGCAAGTTGATTCCTGGTGCTGTTTGTTGACAAATTTCCCATAGCTTTGGCATTAGTACATAGCTCACCGAGTCCGAACTGCCGATCGCAAAACTGCGTTGAGAAGAAGCCGGATTAAAACTCCGATTAAATTCGATAGTTTGGCGAATTTGTTGCAATGCTAGCAAAATACCGGGAGCCAAAGCCTTACATTTGCTTGTAGGTTCCATTTTCGCGCCAATGCGGATAAATAGCTCATCCTTAAATAGCGATCGCAACCTTCCCAGCGCCGCACTCATAGCAGGCTGTCCCAAATATAACCTTCGAGCGGCAGCCGTGACGCTGCGTTCCTCAAACAAAGCCTCGAACGCCACCAGTAAATTTAGGTCGATCGTCCCCAAGTCTATTGATTTCATTAATAGTGAGTATGCTTATAATCGATTTGATTAATTTATTCTAGCCTGTTACATTGCCAGTAATAACAACTTCGTTCTTAGTTTGAGGCTGGTAACGGCATGAAAAAATTACTGGCAATTGTCGGTATGGGTGAGGGGAATGGACTGGCAATAGCACGCCGCTTTGCTAAAGAAGGGTATGCGATCGCCATGCTAGCTCGCAATGAAACTAAATTAAACGAATTTAAAAACAGCTTGCAAAGAGAAGGGTATGAAGCGCATTATTTCACCGCTGATGCAAGTAACGAAGCTTCGTTAAAATCTGCCTTAGCCTCCGTGAAAAACATTGCAAATCTAGAAGTCCTTGTTTACAACGCAGCCGTGCCAAAAATGGTAAATGTTCTGAATGAAACCTTTGAGAGTTTAATCAATGATTTCCAAGTCAACGTAGCAGGAGCATTAGTTGCCGTACAGTCAGTTTTACCCGGAATGCGACAGCAAGAAAAAGGAACTATTCTCCTGACAGGGGGTGGATTCGCTTTATATCCCAGCCCAGATTTTGCATCCCTATCTATTGGGAAAGCAGGTATTCGCAGTCTAGCCAAAATATTGAGCGATGCTTTGAAAAATGAAGGCATTCGAGTGGGGACGATTACTATTTGCGGTACAGTTAATGCGAGCGATCCAAAATACAACCCTGAAAGTATTGCAGAAAACTACTGGAATTTTCACGCCAATCCTGAATCCGAATCCGAAATTGTCTATTAGGCAGAAGGCAGGATAGAAGATGATTTCAGCTAAGTTTATTTTTGGTGCTTCTTTTTACTGGAGTTTAGACTAACCGCGCTTTAGGGCGCGGTTAGTCTAAACTCCTATTAGTATTTTTACTTACCTCTTCTGTTGGCAATAAATCAAAGTAAAA
>NZ_JACJPW010000205.1 GCF_014696265.1 Aerosakkonema funiforme FACHB-1375
CCCACTCCCCCACTCCCCTCCCGCACTGGATCGCAAATTCCTTGACGACTATGATTTGGCCTTTTAAGCCTAAGTTTCGCAAACAAATAGCCCGCATTGAAATTACCGGCGCGATCGCCGGCCCGACCCGCAAATGGGTTCTGGAAGCCCTCAAAACCGTCGAGGAAAAACGATTTCCCGCCTTACTGCTGCGAATCGATAGTCCTGGCGGCACAGTGGGCGATTCCCAAGAAATCTACAGCGCTCTAAAGCGTCTGCAAGAAAAAGTCAAAATTGTGGCCAGTTTTGGTAATATTTCCGCCTCCGGGGGCGTATACATCGGTATGGGAGCCCAGCACATCATAGCCAACCCAGGCACGGTGACGGGCAGCATTGGAGTGATCCTGCGCGGCAATAATCTAGAACGTTTGCTGGAAAAAGTTGGCGTTTCTTTCAAAACGATCAAATCCGGCCCGTACAAAGACATTATGGCCTTTGACCGAGAGCTGACAGAACCGGAAAAAAATATACTCCAAGAGCTGATCGACACCAGTTACCTACAGTTCGTGCAAACGGTTGCCGAGGCACGGAAGCTCACAGTAGAAACTGTTCGGAGTTTCGCAGACGGACGCATTTTTACAGGAGAACAAGCGTTACAATTGGGTGTAGTCGATCGCTTGGGTACTGAGGAAGATGCCCGCCGCTGGGCAGCAGAATTGGCGGGACTCGACCCCGAAAAAACCCGCTGCTACAACTTTGAAGAACGCAAACCCGTCTTGAGTCGCCTGCTGTCGGGAAACAACCAGAAGGTATCTGGACTATCATCTGGTATGGAGTGGTTAGAGTTTGAAATGTCTACCAACGGTCTGCCGCTGTGGATCTATAGACCTTAAAGTTGAGACAAAAAGTGGTTTGTAGTTCATATAGCAGGTTTTGTTAACATTGCACGGGGCACTGCTGACTTTTCAGCAGTGCTTCAGCCATAATGACAACGGCTTTTGAGTTTATCTATCCATCGATCGTATTTATATTCGCGTTGATAATAAGGAGGATTTTTGCGTGGAGTGGCGAGTTAAAGCAATTCGTGGGGCAACCACTGCCTCGGAAAATTCGGTTGAGGCAATTCGAGAAGCAGTCACAGAACTGCTAGACGAACTGGAAAAGCGCAATCATTTAGACCCCAACGATATCATAAGTGCGATTTTCTCTGCCACCCGCGATTTGGATGCGATTTTCCCGGCGGCGATCGCTCGTCGCCGTCCCGGTTGGGAAAACGTTCCTCTGTTAGATGTCCAGCAGATGCACGTTCCGGGAGACTTAGACCGCTGCATTCGCTTCCTCATCCACGTTAATCTTCCATATCCTCACGTCAAAATTTACCATCCCTATTTGCGGAAAGCCCAAAACCTCAGACCTGATTGGAGTTTACCCGCAAGTACGCTGTCGCTTTAGGGATTAGGGATTAGGGATTAGGGGCTAGGGGAAAGAGGGAGAGAGAAGAAATTCCTACTTTTGACTTTTGACTTTTGACTTTTGACTTTCCCTAACCCCTTTTCCCCAGGCTTGCTCTATTCATGAGAATTAGGTTAAATTTAATTAAGATTTGTTTGCCGTTATCATTTTTGTGTTTTACAAATCGCCCCTCTGGCGATTGATGTGAGACATCGGCTGAAAAATCAAGCAATTATCTGACTCGGTTAAAAATCGCAATTGGTGTAGATCGGTAACCAGTTAGTCGTACTCGCAATTAGAGGCCACCCATCTATGAAATTTTCTTGGAGAGTCGTATTACTGTGGACGTTGCCTGCTTTAGTCATTGGTTTTTTCCTGTGGCAAGGAGCATTTGCAACATCTGCCATCGACGCCAGCAGAAACACCGCCAGTACCCGCATGACCTACGGTCGCTTTTTGGATTACCTGGATAGCGGTCGAGTTACCAGTGTCGATTTATACGAAGGTGGCAGAACCGCAATTGTCGAAGGTATCGATCCGCAACCGGAACTGAGCAATCAACTGCAACGGTGGCGAGTCGATTTACCTGCAAACGCCCCGGAACTGATTTCCAAGTTTAAAGAAGAAAAAGTTAGCTTTGCCATCCATCCGATTCGCAACGATGGCGCAATTTGGGGATTATTAGGTAATCTCGTTTTTCCAATACTTTTAATAGCAGGATTGTTTTTCCTCTTCCGTCGCTCTAGCAACATTCCCGGTGGCCCCGGACAAGCGATGAGTTTTGGCAAATCCCGCGCTCGCTTCATGATGGAAGCTAAAACTGGTGTCAAATTTGACGATGTGGCCGGGATCGAAGAAGCTAAAGAAGAACTGCAAGAAATCGTCACTTTCTTGAAACAACCGGAACGTTTCAGCGCTGTAGGAGCTCGCATTCCCAAAGGGGTGTTGCTGGTTGGCCCTCCCGGAACTGGTAAAACTTTGCTGGCCAAAGCAATTGCCGGTGAAGCAGGCGTTCCTTTCTTCAGTATCTCCGGTTCGGAATTCGTTGAAATGTTTGTCGGTGTGGGCGCTTCCCGCGTGCGCGACTTGTTCAAAAAAGCAAAGGAAAACGCCCCCTGTCTGATCTTCATCGATGAAATTGATGCGGTCGGACGGATGCGCGGTACTGGTATCGGCGGCGGTAACGACGAACGGGAACAAACTCTCAACCAGCTGCTGACGGAAATGGATGGTTTTGAAGGTAACAGCGGTATCATTATCATCGCGGCTACTAACCGTCCTGATGTTCTCGACGCGGCTTTGTTGCGTCCGGGACGCTTTGACAGGCAGGTGACAGTTGATACACCGGATATTAATGGCCGGTTGGAAATTCTCAAAGTCCACGCCCGTAATAAGAAATTAGCAGAAGAAATTTCTTTGGATGCGATCGCTCGTCGCACTCCCGGATTTAGCGGTGCGGATTTGGCGAATTTGCTCAACGAAGCGGCAATTCTGACTGCACGTCGCCGCAAAGAAGCAATTACTATGCTGGAAATCAACGATGCGGTTGACCGGGTTGTGGCCGGGATGGAAGGTACGCCTTTGGTGGATAGCAAGACGAAGCGTTTGATTGCTTATCACGAAATCGGTCACGCGATCGTCGGTACGCTGCTCAAAGACCACGACCCGGTACAAAAAGTTACCTTGATTCCTCGCGGTCAAGCTCGCGGTTTGACTTGGTTCGCTCCTAACGAAGAGCAAGGTTTGGTTTCCAGAGGCCAACTGAAAGCACGCATTACTGCTGCTTTGGGCGGTCGTGCGGCAGAAGACGTGATCTTCGGCGATGCTGAGGTGACTACTGGTGCTGGTGGCGACTTGCAACAAGTTGCGGGGATGGCGCGGCAAATGGTGACGCGCTTCGGGATGTCGGACTTAGGCCCGCTGTCGTTGGAAAGTCAAAGCAGCGAGGTGTTTCTGGGTCGGGACTTGATGACGCGATCGGAGTATTCTGAAGAAATTGCATCTCGTGTTGATACTCAGGTACGCAAGATTGTGGAGCATTGTTACGAGGATGCGAAGCGGATGATTCGCGAGAATCGGACTGCGATCGATCGAGTGGTGGATCTTTTGGTGGAAAAAGAAACGATCGAGGGTGAAGAGTTTCGGCAGATCGTTGCTGAGTACACTGTTCTACCGGAGAAGGAACAGTACGTAGCTCAATTTTAATCTCAACACTCTAGGTGAATGGTTTGAAGGGGATGGTGTAAATCATCCCCTTTTTTTGTGAATGCCCAAAAGTGATTTTGGGAAGCCTACACCGTAATCTTTGATTCGGTGTAGGAGGATGTCACTAGCAACGCACAGAAACCGCTATCGCGGTTGATAGTGGGGACAATCTTGACATGGCCCTAACGGATTGACTGTACAACGCAGGTAGGGCGAACGAGCATTAAATTTACAGCTGGTGTCACCAATGTATTCGAGTTCAGCAGGTGGCGGCGATATAACCAGGGGTGCAAGGGCAGCTCTATCCATCGCAATTCTCAGCCTTTCTCGCGCTCGCGCCTCTGCTTTACGCATCACCCATACAGAAATTAGCGGCGGTATTAAAGCAACCAAAAAAATTAACAATGTCTTCAGCACACTCGTCTGTACCTGTCTTCATTCAAATTTCCTGACTTTAGGATATTCGGTCAGAAACGATATTATCTGGATTAAGCAGCTTTTGGCTGGCTTGTTTCGATTTTGTGCTAACCTCTTTTTAGGGGAGTTAATTCGGTGGTAGAGTTTGTTGTTAGTACACTTACAAGCGCCTCTCCGGATCTAAATCTCTACTTCATCTGATTCTGGAGAGACTTTATGTCAATCTACGTTGGCAATTTATCCTACGAAGTTACACAAGAAGACATCAGCGAAGTTTTCGCTGAATATGGTACTGTGAAGCGCGTTCAGCTTCCTACTGACCGCGAAACGGGTCGCGTGCGCGGCTTTGCTTTTGTGGAAATGGAAGCAGAATCTCAAGAAGCTGCTGCCATCGATGCCCTTGACGGTGCTGAGTGGATGGGTCGCAACCTGAAGGTTAATAAGGCCAAACCCCGTGAGGATAGGGGCGGCGGTCGCGGTGGAGATCGCCGAGGCGGTAATGGTGGTGGGAAATTCTCTTCTCGCCGCTATTAAGCTTTGCAGCTAAGGGATTGCGTAGCAGTTAATTCGGTAAACTCCTGTTCGAGGGTATTCGGTACACTGAATTCCCTTTATTTATGGCTCTACCCGATGTAAGCTGTTTGATTCTCTTAGGCGATGGCTTGCAAGAGCGCACACTCAGCAAACGTTTGCTAAAGCGCTTAACCTAGCGATCGCAACAATCCAGCTACTAGCCCATGCTTAGGAGTAGACACGATGACCCAAGTGATTGTAGGGGAAAATGAAGGGCTTGAATCAGCTTTACGTCGATTTAAGCGTCAGGTCTCCAAAGCGGGGATTTTTTCAGATATAAAGCGTCTGCGCCACTTCGAGACACCTCCGGAAAAACGCAAGCGCAAAGCTATTGCAAGAAGGCGCAAGAGGAGATTTAACAAATCTCGGTAAATCTTTTCTTCAACTGCAACTTGTTTAATTAGTTTTGATTAACCCCAGAGGCGGCGCATTGTCATCAGGCAATGCGCTTGCTGCATTTTGAGGTAGGGGTTAGGGATTAGGGGTTAGGGGTTAGGGGTTAGGGGTTAGGGGTTAGGGGTTAGGGATTAGGGGTTAGGGAAAGAAGAGGCTATAATAGACATCTCCCCCAAAAGAATCTCAAAGGGCAGGCAGGATGCCTACCCCACAAGAATTTTTGGAGATGTCTAGTGAAGGGTTTAGTTGAATTAAGAATCTCCTCACTAACTTCGATCGCTTGCTCGAAATTGAATTAAGTTTCTTTGCATTGCTTGCAGAGATGGAAAAAAGCGAAGACTTCGCCAAATTACATATTCAAAACGAGTGTTTCCCAACAAGGCGATAGCTCTCATTTTATCCGAACCTTAGTTTAGGTTGATTGTGTTTCACTTTGGAGAGCCGATCGCACTTTCACATCATACCCAAGAGCGATCGCGTTTTTTGTTGCTTGTCATAGGAGATAGCGAATGCCTACGGCAAGCTAAGCCAAAGCATTCGCTTATTCTTTAAAGATTCATCAAAAAATCCTCAACAGAAACACCAGCCTGCTCTAAAATACTTTTAAGAGTTCCCACTGCCAAAGTTTTCCGCTGTACTGGCACCACACAACCTACTTCTACTACCCCTTGAGGGTTTGCTTTGTCATCAACTGGCAATTGTTTCTTTAAAATGAGGTGACTTCCCCGCTGACGCACTTGCACAAAACCTAAGTTTTCTAAAGCACGTATAGCTTCTACACTGCTGACCCGTGGTAGTTTAGGCACTCAACACCTCGAATGTAGTTAACAGACGAGGAGAAGTTTTAGGCAAAGGGAATTCTTCTAAATAGAGTTCTGTTGCTTCTTTGAGATTGGCGATCGCTTCTTCAATCGTTTCTCCTTGGCTAGCAGTCCCTACTTCAGGACATTCTGCAACATATACATCTTCTTCCCAATAAACAATTGCGGTGAAAGTTCGAGACATTTTTTTGAGAATGTTGGTTATATTTTAACTTTTTTATTATAGGTTAACATATTACTGCCAAGCTGACTTAATACAATTTTGGGTAAGAGGCGATCGCTTTTGCATTTGAGGTTAAAGATCGATCGCCTGCCACTAAAAAATAACTTACGCTCTAAGCTTCAGGATCGATTCCCAAAGCACGTAACTGTGCGGCTAATCGATCGGCACGTTGCCTTTCTTGTTCAGCGCGTTGTCGTTCTTCTTCAGCGCGTTGTCGTTCTTCTTCAGCTTGTTGTTGTGCTAATTCTTTCTCCTGCCGTTCCAATTCGGCTCTTTCGCTACCAGCTAACAACAAATTACCATTAGCATCCCACCAACGCAGCCAGGCTGAAGCCACCCCAGCCCTAAAGGGACGGGGGTTCAAAATGCGATGAAACCTCCACTTGGCTCTCCCAAATTGGTACAACATCCAAGTTCTTAGTGTTAGCATTTTGAACTTTCGCTGCGACTCGCTCTGACTCTGGGAATTTCCCAAAGGAAGGAGGAACTTGTCCTCCTAATCGCAAGTTAATTTTCGTGGTCGCCTGTCTCCAAGCCGCATACAAGAGCGGTTCCGCACTTAACCAAGCGTTTTGTGCTTGATTCGCTT
>NZ_JACJPW010000206.1 GCF_014696265.1 Aerosakkonema funiforme FACHB-1375
CAGAAATCTATCGCTCGGTAAATCAACTGGAATGCTAACAGTTCTTTTCATTGCGTTGAACATTTGGTGATGAGAATATAGTAGCAAAGTTTTATATATACCGTCAACAAATACCAACTTTTTACTCCTCTGTTGGCGGTGATTTGGAATAAGCTGTCAATCGATATATTAACTTTCTAAAACAACGCTAATTGTCAAAAGAAGGGGCATCGAGCCCCTTCTTTTGACCGTGCTTTCATCCCCACCCGCAAGGGGATGGGGTTTTACGCACGCTCAATAAAATTCGTTTAGTAGTTACCTTATCCATTTTGTCTGCTACGTACCACTGAATGGCTGGAAAGGATCTGGCTAAAATACAGTCTTCTAGAGGCTTAAATACTATTGCCGAAAGAAATTGTTTTATAAGCACACGCTCTCTCCTAAAGGTTGCCCGATTTAATCGATAGATTATAGAACGCGATCGAATAATAAAACCCACATTAGGCATCCTAGACATAGCAGGTCTCATCTAGCAATGGTCTAATGTGGGATACAACTTAGTATTTTCACTTCACCTATAAGTTACGATCAAAATTTGAGTAAATTTTGAGGTAAGCAACATATTTACTGAGATGTTGGGTTGGAAGCCTCATCCCCTCGTGGGTGGGGAGCTTCAACTTAACCACCCCAAAGTGGAAGCCACTCGATCTGCTAATGTCAAAGGGTCAAACGGTTTAGCGATTACTCCAGCCACGTCAAGCTTCGCAAACTGAGCTAGGTCACTAGACTGCACCTTAGCAGTAAACAAAATGACTGGAATCGCTTGAGTAGCTGTATTATTTTGTAACTCTCCCAACACCGTGATT
The DNA here is from genome assembly GCF_014696265.1 of Aerosakkonema funiforme FACHB-1375. Taxonomy (GTDB): domain Bacteria; phylum Cyanobacteriota; class Cyanobacteriia; order Cyanobacteriales; family Aerosakkonemataceae; genus Aerosakkonema; species Aerosakkonema funiforme_A. The sequence continues at coordinate 846 of NZ_JACJPW010000206.1, forward strand.
CCGTCCATATCTGGCATCATCACGTCTAGTAAGATGGCATCGAAGCGTTGGGTCTGGGCGATCGCAAGTCCTTCTTTACCTGAAAAAGCCGTCAGCGTCTCCCAACCTCCTAAGTTTTCCAGACAAGCTTGAATAACAGTACAGAGGTTTATTTCATCATCAATAACTAGAATTCGCTTGTCTGACATAAAAAATAGTTGTTATCAGGGCATATTTATTCTATTCGTAATATTATAAGGCTAATCGAGGAGTTTTGGCAATGTGAAATAGAAATTACTGCCTTCTCCTGCAAAACTTTCGACCCAAATTGTGCCGCCATGCTGCTGTACGATACTTTTAGAGATGGCTAAACCCAAACCCGTCCCTCCTTTTTGGCGTGAGTCAGAAGCATCCACCTGTTGAAATCGTCCAAAGATAGTTTGTAACTTATCGGCTGGAATGCCTCGCCCTTGGTCTTTGACTTGAAATAAAACCCGGTCGGCTTGGTCTTGGACACTGAGGGTAACCGTAGTTCCTGGCGGAGAAAATTTAATCGCGTTGCTTACCAGATTAACGAGAGTTTGAATAATGCGATCGCTATCCGCCCAAACTTGAATAGAAGGAGTCGATTCAACAGACAAAGTGATGTTACTTTGTACTGCTAAAGATTGCACTGTTTCCACAGACTGCTGCATAAGTGTTACGGCATCGCACCATTGGAGATTCAGCTTGACCTTCTGTGCTTCGAGTCGCTCTAAGTCAAGAATATCATTAACCAAACGCACTAATCGTTCCGTATCGTGAATGGCGATGTCTAACATTTGTTGGGCAGTTTCTGGCTTGTTTTTCAAAGCACCAGAGGCGAGTAAGCCCAGAGAACCGCGAATTGAGGCAAGGGGCGTTCGCAGTTCGTGGCTGACAATTGAGATAAACTCGCTTTTCATCTTTTCAATGACTCGACTTTCGCTAACGTCCTCTACCGTGCCAACATAACCAATTAATTGACCGGAAACAGAGAGGATAGAAGCTGAGCGCATTTGACAAAACCGAATAGTTTCATCTTTATGGATACAACGAATTTCACCGGAGAATTCTTGCTTTTGGGACACGGCTTTTAACCACCTGGCTGTGACCTCCTCTCGGTCTTCTGGATGGATAAACTGTACCCAACCTTCTCCTAAAGCTTCATCAAACGTGCAGCCAAAAATCGCCTGATAGCGTGGATTCGTATAAATACACTGCCCCTGCATATCCGTCATAAAAATGCCCACAGGTGAAGACTCGCTCAGAGAACGGAATTTAGCTTCGCTCTCTCTGAGAGCTTCTTCTGTTTGTTTGCGAACCTCTTCAAGGTGCTTCGCTTCGGTGATATCTTGATGAACTGCAACCAGAACATCGCCATAGTCGGGATGCCTAAATACAGAAGTCGTCGCCCTACACCAAAATGGAGTGCCATCTTTCTTAACGTTATGGATTTCATACGTAGCTTCACCGTTTTGGAAAATGGCTGACCGAATGGCTTGATTGACATCTTCAGCCGTTACCTCTTCAGTGGCGTAGTTGACTATGGAAACGTGCTGACCGTTGAGTTCGCCGGAGTTATAGCCAAACATCTGCTCAAATTTAGGATTGGTGTAGACAATGACTGCATTATCCGCTTTGATTAAGCATAAGCCTTCTGCCATGTTGCGGGTGATTACAGCCTGAAGCTGGAGCATTTGTTCGGCGTGTTTGCGATCGCTGATATTTTTAATCAACCAGCGAATACCCCTAACTTCACCCTGCTCATCACGGATGGCAGAGGCAGCGATCTCTGTCGGAAAGGAATTTCCCTGCTGAGGTACGATGGTTAGCTCAGATATTTGTCGCCCGGGCAACTGTTGCAGCTGCGCGAGCAAAGTGCGAAAGAATTGCTTCTTTTCGTTACAGACGTAGAGATACAAGGGCTTACCAATTAAATTAGATGAAGGAATAGACAAAAGGTTGCTTGCTGCTTGATTGGCTTCTTCAATTATACCTATTGAATCTGTGAGCAGATAACCATCTGGAGCGAAGTTAAATAAGTCTTCATACCGATTTTGTTCCAACTGAACCGTTAAGATAGCAGCCTTTAATTGTTCATTGTTTTGTCTTAGTTCTTCCTCAGTGATTTGCAGTTCTTCTACAGTAACTTGCAATTCCTCATTAACTCTTTCTAGTTGCTCTTTGTGCTGTAATAATTCCGTATGAGTTTGCTGTAAGTCTTGTTCTGCGCGTTTGCGATCGCTAATATCTAACAATACACCCAGCACTCGCATAGGTTGCCCAAATATATCGTAGACGGCTTTGGCACGAGACATTAACCAATGAACAGAACCATCAGGATGAATCACTCGATGTTCGGCGGCGAAATCGGTGTGGTTTTCCATCGCTTCGGAGAACTTTTGTTCGACCCAACCAAGATCGTCAGGATGAACGCAACTGCGCCAAAGCTCAAGAGTTGGCTTAATGCTAAAGGGATCTAAACCCAGTAGCGTGAAGTGAATATCGTTCCCGACGATATCTTCGCTAGGTAGCAGTTGCATATCCCAAAAGCCGATATGGGTTAAATCTAGAGCCAGTCGGCGGCGTTCTTCACTTTCTTGGAGGGCGGTTAATGTTTCCAGTAGGCGATCGTTTAGCTGAGAAAGTTCTGCCGTTCGCTCTAATACCCGTTGTTCTAGTTGGGCATTTAGTTCTTTTAAAGCCGTTTCTGCTTGTTTGCGATCGCTAATATCAACAGAGAAAATTATTATGCCGCCAATTTCATTTGTAGCAGTATACCAGGGGTGAATTTCCCAGCATACCCATTGCTGTTTCCCATTTGCTCGGATAAACAAATCTTCTTCACTTTTTTCGATTGCCCCAGCTAAACAGCGTTGATGAATCTGTCGCCAGCGTTGGGGAATTTCGGGTAAGATTTCGTAGTGCGATCGACCAATCAGAGATTCGATCGATTCGAGGTTATATTGATCTACCCAGCGCTGACTTGACATTATATAGCGCATATCGCGGTCAAGCATAGCAATACCAGCAGGCGCATACTGAACAAATAAGCGCAGTAGAGCTTCGGTTTGCTTGCGTTCTGCCAGTTCCGTTTGCACAAGTGCAAACAATTGGGATTGCTGAATGGCAATACTCACTTGGCTGGCTAACTGTCGCATCAGATCGATTTCTGATGATTGCCATTGGCGAGGCGCAGCACAATTATGAGCAATTAGCAACCCCCACAATTCACCTCCTTTGACAATAGGAACTACTAAATTGGCTCTAACTTGGAAATTTGCTAGTAATTGCAGATGGTAGGGATCGATTCCGGCATTATAAATATCAGATTTGACAGTAACTAAGCCTTGTTTGTAGGGTTCGACGTACTGGGAGCCAAAGCAAGGATCGTAGATTTCGGTTGCTAAAATAGCTGTCCAGTCAGTACCCACTGATTCAGCAACGACGGTTCCCCGCCATTGTGGGTCAAACTGAAAGATAATTACGCGATCGTTCTGAAGCAACTGTCGAATTTCGTCTACAGTAGTTTGGAAAATGTCCTGTAAATTGAGCGATCGGCGAATCCGTTGGGTGGTTTCCATCACCAAGCGTTGTTGCTCAAATTTCTCTTGCAGTAATCCTTGTGCTTGTTTCCGTAGATCGATCGCCGTCGCCGTTCCAATCATTTGGATCGGTTCTCCTGCTTGGTTATAAAAAGCGTGTCCCCTAGATTCAATCCAATGAATGCTGCCATCTGCCCAGACTACACGATATTCTACTTGGTAAAGGCTGTTGTTTTGAATTGCCTGTTGTACTGCTTGATTGATTCTTTCCCTGTCTTCAAAATATATATATGATAAAAAAGTTTCGTATTTGCCATCAAATGTCCCTGGAGTCAAACCAAATAATTCCTCCTGATCGGGAGACCAATGATTCTTTCCAGTGACAATATCCCAATTCCACATCCCCATTTGTGCCGCAGAAGAAGCTAATTGTATTAATGGATCTTTCTCTTGTACCAATTGTTGATTAAGTTGCTCGATCTTTTGTTTGCCGTATCGAAAATTGCTCGTGAGGAGGTTAATTATTGAACCAACTATTAAAAAAATACATAGCCATAATGTATCAATTGTTTGGGCAATCTCCAAATGATATAAAGGAGGAAGAAAAAAATAATTAATTGCTAATGTGGCAATGGCAATGGTAACAAATCCCGCTCGCCAACTGCCATACCAGGCTGTTACAATAATCGCTATATAGAAGAAAGCACCATTAGGGCGGAGTAAAATTAGCTGTACCCAAAATGTTATGAGTAAAGCGATCGCTGTCGAGCCAAGTACTATTACATAAGGTAAAAATCGCTGAATAAAGTTCATTTAAACTCCTTGTTTTAGGTTGATATTTTTTCCATTCTTTCGTAATTTTATTAATTTATTCGTTCAATAAGATAGGCACAGTGAAATAGAAGTTACTACCTTGTCCTGGAACACTTTCGACCCAAATTCTGCCACCATGCTGCTGTACGATACTTTTAGAGATGGCTAAACCCAAACCTGTTCCTCCTTTCTGGCGAGAGTCAGAAGCATCCACCTGTTGAAATCGTCCAAAGATAGTTTCTAACTTATCAGCAGGAATGCCTCGTCCTTGGTCTTTGACTTCAAATAAAACCCGGTCGGCTTGCTCTTGAACATTAAGCGTAACGGTGCTATGAGGGGGTGAAAATTTAATTGCGTTGCTGACCAGATTAACGAGAGTTTGAATAATGCGATCGCTATCCGCCCAGACTTGAACAGAAGTCGGTTCAACTGATAGTAAAATCTGACTTTCTACTGCCAAAGATTGTATTGTTTTAACTGACTGTTCCAGAAGTGCTGCCCCATCGCACCATTGCTTATTCAGATTAACTTTGTGTGATTCCAGTCGCTCTAAATCGAGAATATCATTAACTAGACGTACTAACCGTTCGGTATCGTAAGTGGCAATGTCTAACATTTGTTGGGCAGATTCGGGCTTGTTTTTGAAGACTCCGGCGGCGAGTAACCCCAAAGAACCGCGAATAGAAGCCAGGGGCGTTCGCAGTTCGTGGCTGACAATTGAGACAAACTCGCTTTTCATCTGTTCAATCGCTCGACGTTCGGTGACATCCTCCACTGTTCCCACATGACCGATTAATTGGCTGCTAGTTCTAGACAGGGGAGATGTTCTCATTTGTGCAAAATGAATAGTTCCATCTTTATGGATATAACGCACCTCAGCCGAAAATTGTTGTTGAGAGGATAGGGTTTGCGACCAATCTTGCATTAGCCATTCTCGGTCTTCCGGATGAACGAATTGTAACCAACCTTCTCCCAAAGCTTCGTCAAAGGTGTAGCCACAGATAGCTTGACAGCGTGGATTGGTATAAGTACAGCGTCCCTCTGCATCCATACGGAAGATACCGACTGGCGAATTCTCACTTAAAGAGCGAAATTCAGCTTCACTCTGCTGCAATGCGGCTGCTACTTGCTGGCGTTCTCTTAGTTCGTCCTGAAGTTGCTGTTGACATCCTCCTCGACCTAAAGGTACGAGGATTCCAAAGATCGCTCTTTGGGCTTCCTCTTTCCACGACTCGGCTTACTTGGAGGGATTTCTCCACCCAGGCAGAG
>NZ_JACJPW010000207.1 GCF_014696265.1 Aerosakkonema funiforme FACHB-1375
TTCTTGGGTGCATGGCCGGTGGTTGGTATTTGGTTCACCGCTTTAGGTGTAAGCACGATGGCTTTCAACCTCAACGGTTTCAACTTTAACCAATCGGTTGTGGATTCTCAAGGTCGCGTGATTGGAACTTGGGCTGATATTATCAACCGCGCTAATTTGGGTATGGAAGTGATGCACGAGCGCAATGCTCACAACTTCCCTCTGGATTTGGCTGCTGGTGTACAAGCTCCGATTGCTATGACTGCTCCTGCTATCAATGGCTAAGTTTGAGATTTAGCTAAACAAAAAGCGCTCTCCTTTTAGGGGGGCGCTTTTTGGTTTTGGAGATATGATTGATTTAGGATTTAACTAACTGGCATATTAAATAAATGCCAAAAACAAAATTTTAACGGTGGATAGCGCCTAATTCCGGTTTTGTCGATCGCACTTTTAAATCTTCAAGCATCGATTCATACTGATAAAGCACTTCAATCGGGTTAGGTAATTGTGGGGGAGGTAAAGGATCGGGTTTTGACCGAAAATATGCGGCTAAATCTGAAATTGCTCTGCTAGCAGCAAGAATATCTCCAATCGGAACCAGATGACCCAAAGGCCATTGATTCAACCATTCATTGACTACTTCGCGGGAACCGGGATTATCGTAGGCGACTACTCCTTTACCAGCTGCGATCGCTTCTTGTAGCACGCGGGGTCGCCCTTCATTATCCGAGCAAAGTAATACCGTTTCTACATTATTCAAACAATCGAGTACTTGTTGCCGGGAGACGCTACCTTTGAGGACTATTTGTTTTTCCAGTCCATAGCGGTGGATGCGGTTTAACATTTCTCCTCTATCTGGGCCATCTCCACACACAGTTAGGTGAACATCTTCTCCATTGCTAACCAAAATTCGGACAATTTCTACTGCATCTAACGGTTTTTTTCTTGCCTTGAGTTGAGCTGCCATCAGCAAACGGATCGGCTCTTTTTGTCTTCGATCGTAATTAGAGTTTATGTTGAAAGCGGGAAGATTAGTAGTAGGATTGAAAGGCGGAAGATGAATCGGGTTTGGTAAGAAAATTGTGTTGTTGACGCCAACTACTCGGTTAATAGATGTGGCAAGATGCCGAGCAATACAAACAATTTTGTCGCAGCCTCGATAAAGGTTAAGCAATTGTTCTTTGACCGCAATGTCAATGGAATTGCTTCCAGCAAGACTATTGATGTAAGCACCCCGAACTATAAGTACGACTGGTTTATCGCGATGAACCGAGCGGACGGCTTCAAGGTGCCAGAGAAAAGATTCGCGACCGAGAATTACTATGTCGAAAGGGCCATTTTCTAGATAGGCTGCTTGCACTTGGCGATCGATATCTAATTGCGCCTGTGCGCTAATATTTAAATCCCCAGGAAAGTCAGCCTGAATCCACATCAATCCAGGATATTGCGCTAGATGAGTTGCAGTTTTGTAGGGCGCAATGTGCAGAACTTCATGCCCAAGGCTGCGTAATCCACAGGCTAGTTCTTGGCTGGAGTGAGCCGATCCGCCCCCATGTGGAGGGTGGACGCTTAAAAGTAAAATTTTCATCTGTCTTCCCCCGTGGAGACCCCCACTGTACCCGTAGGGTCAGTGGTGGGAGGAAACGGCGGACATTTTATGGGGTTCAATACCCCTAAAATGTCCAAATTACTGTGCATAGGAATACCCATCCTTTTTGTGAATGTGTTTGCAATACTTATGGCTAATGCCTTGAACCAGCCCATCGGCTGTTGAGATATTGAAACTGCCAGTGGCACGAGTGGCTACCCGACCAACGTAAGCCAAATTTAACCAAATGTGACCTAAGCAGTGAGTTTTGCCACAGCTTGAGTTGAATGCCAAGGGTATAGTTAGGGGCTAAAATCAAGGGTTTCAGCGATTAAAAACGCCTTAACTGACGAAAGCGATCGCTATAAGTTTTACTTTAAAGTTTATTCATGATAGATTCAAATGCTCTTTTTTGTTAAATTGATAAATTTTATTTATTATTAAAGTCGCGAATTTTGAGGAATCGTGGAAGCGCTTTAAACTACCACACGCCCCGGAATTGAATAGACATCCCCTCCAAAAGAATCTCAACGGCAGGCAGGATGCCTACCCCACAAGAATTTGTAAAGCTTCTTGCACGATGAGAAACGAGTGTTGCAACCAAGCCTTATAATAACCACAAAGTCCGGTATCTCGCTCAAGATATCGTAGATTATCGGAGGATTGTGATGAGCAAGTGGCAAAATACTCCCAAAGTGGGGAGGTACTCGATCGAGCAAATCGTGATTTATTTTGTGAGAGCATTGCAGGCTGTTCGACAGCTATGGGGACGCGAGGTAGGAAATCGGTCAAATTTCAGTTCTGTAAAAAGCTTTGTTTTCTTATTTTTGATCGGAACTAGCTTGAGCATTGCGATCGCATCCTGTGGGGGCAAAATTTCTGATTCCGGTGGAGCCGCCAACGCTACTGGTAACAAAAATAACGTTCAGCTCACCTTAGTTTCTTACTCTGTCACCAAAGCTGCCTACGATCGCATCATTCCCAAATTTGAAGCGCAGTGGAAAAAAGAACACAACCAAAACGTCACCGTCAACGGTAGCTATGGTGCTTCCGGTTCCCAAGCTACTGCTGTAATTAATGGTTTGGAAGCAGACGTTGTACACCTGTCACTCGCGCTTGATGTCGATAAAATTGTCAAGGCAGGTTTAATTCAACCGGGTTGGGAAACAGAAGCACCATCAGATGGAATTGTGACCAAATCTGTAGGTGTAATTGCTACTCGCGAAGGTAACCCCAAAAATATTAAAAATTGGGCAGACTTAGCAAAAAATGGCATAAACGTAATGACTCCCGACCCCAAAACTTCTGGCGGAGCCCGCTGGAATTTTCTTGCTATTTGGGGTTTTGTCACCAGAACTGGTGGGGATGATAATACAGCGCTGGACTTAACTACCAAAGTTTACAAAAATGCACCTGTGCTACCCGCAAGTGCGCGTGCAGCCAGCGATCTGTTCTTTAAACAAGGTAAGGGAGATGCCTTGATTACCTATGAAAACGAAATGATTCTCTCGGAACAATTTGGCGACAAACTTCCGTATACCGTACCGGATGTAAATATATCGATCGACAATCCTATTGCTGTTGTGGATAAAAATGTCGATAAACACGGCACTCGCGAAATTGCAGAAGCATTTGTGAAATTTCTCTACACCCCAGAAGCTCAGCGAGAGTTTGCTGCGGTAGGATTTCGTCCCGTCGATCCCACGGTAGCAAAAGAAGTGGAAAAGAAATTTCCCCAAGTGCAAACGCTCTTTACAGCTAAAGATTTAGGAGGTTGGGGTAACATTCAGAATAAATTCTTCGATGACGGCGCTATCTTTGACAAAATTCACACCAAAAAGTCTTAGAGAGCCAGTCCAGTAGAATAAATTGACAAAAACAACGAAATATGTGTTATGTAGGGGCGAAGCATTTGGGCGACAATTTATTGCACAAAACCCAAAATTTTCTGTCCAAATGCTTCGCCCTGCCGGGGTCTAAAGCCAAGCCCACATTATGTTGCTTTTGTCAACCTCTTTTACTGGACTGGGGCTGTAGATTTAGCTAAACTTGTAGATTGGGTTGAGGGACGAAACCCAACTTGTGAGGAGAGAAATAGTTGGGTTTCGCTTTGCTCAACCCAACCTACAATTACTCGAATAAGCAGCTAACCTTGTAGGTTGGGTTGAGGGACGAAACCCAACTTATGAAGATATAAATAGTTGGGTTTCGCTTTGCTCAACCCAACCTACAATTACAACTGTTTTTCGGCGAGAGGATTTGATTTGGATTGAATATAGGCTTTAAATACAGGATTGATGTGAAAGTGCGATCGCGCTCCCATTTGCACTTTTTCCACTAAGCTGCGTCGCCCTAATGATTGGATGATTTGCCAAAATTCCGATTTAGATAATTCGCGATCGCCTGGTTGTGAAATATCTACAGATTCGGCTTGACTGGCTAACCAGTAGCTCACCTTTTTTTCTGACTCGGATAAACGCTCTAACTGAGATTCTAAAATGTGTTCTAAGTCACCTAAAAATATCTCATTTTGTTCTGCTAAAAACAGAGATACGCTACCGTTAAATAAATCCTGTATTGTTGAAGCTATGATATTTAACCAGCAAGGATGACCTTGATAGAGTCTAATTAATTCTGACCAGTTCTGCTCATCTGTTAAACCTTTTTCTCTCAAAATTTCTTCTGCTTGTTCTCCTAACCCTTTCAGGTGTAACGTGCGCGTGGAGCGGTTTTCTGCTTCTAACGTAGCGACTTCTCTCGGCTTTTCCCAACTGAGGAGGATTAAACAACTTTGGTGACACGATGTGGCAATTTGTTTAAAGAATTTGCTATAATCTTCATATTGTGCTAAATATTGTCCGGCTAATTGACCGCTTTTAAAAATATTCTGCACATCGTCAAGGATGACTAAACAGCGATCGCAACGCAAATAATCGATGACTGCGGGTAATGGGTTTTGTTGCGATCGCGAAAAAAATTGTTTGAGTTCGGTTTGCAGTACTGAAAGTGTGGGAGTGTCACTGAGACTTCGCCAAATAATGTAATCGAATTCGGTTTGGATTTCTTCGATGAGTTTGAGTGCGATCGAACTTTTGCCAATTCCACTTAATCCGTATATAGTTATCAAGCGCGTGCGTGCTTCGGAAATCCACTCTTTGAGGGTAGATAGTTCGGAAGTGCGATCGTAAAAGTTAGTTAGTTCGGGTGCGTCTGTTAAATCGACGATCGGTGAGGGATTTTGGCTTTGGGGGGAGTCGGGGGGAGAGTGCGATCGGGTTTGCGGACTTTTGATATTCTGGATAAACTTATTACAAATATTAATATCAATTTCTTGTACTAAACAGTCACCTGAGTTGGAAACTTGAGAAACTCTATGTTTTTTCTCTAACTTAGAACGGAAATTAAATTTATTGAGATCTTCTCCTAATTCTTCAGCCAACTTTTCCCATAACTTAGCTGCTTCTTTTTTAATGTGGGATTCGCTACAATTAAAATCTTTAGCAATTTGAGGATATTTTTTTCTTTGCCAAGCGCCCGTTAGTATTGCTTCCTGTATAGGTGTGAGATGTTGTCCAGTGTCATTAAAAATCAAGTTATCAGCCCACTGTAATATATCTTCAATATTATTCATATCTAGATACGGATAGATATTTGTGTAATATATCCTACCAAATCCTACTTTGTCAACCGAATTGTACCAAATCCTACTAAATTTTTTCAGGATACTTAGAAAAATTGGGTGCTAAAGCATACGATATTGAGTTGTCTATTAAAGCTAACAATGATAATATCTAAATTATCAAATCGATAAATTAATCGAAATTAATATGTCCAATTTCTTTTTTCCCGAACCTCAACAAAGTTGGGAATATAACAATCCAATAAACATTTTACCCGTAAGTTCAAATGTACTCAATATAGCCTTGACTTGTGTTCAAACTGAATTACAAAAATTTTTCGCCTCGCCCACTGCCTTAGAAAAACTAGATCGAGTCTTTGATATTACCGAGCGAAACGCGGCTCATATATTGATTAAAAATTCCGCAGTCGGCATTTTTAATCAAATTCCCCATCTGCAAATTGTCGAAGATGTAGCTATGAATGGGGCGCAGGGAGCCTTTTCGCAAGCTACAAACACCATCTATTTATCAGATTCCTTGCTGCGCCGTGACAGTCTGAAAGTTCAAGAGGTTCTGCTTGAGGAACTAGGACACAAGTTTGATACTTTGCTCAATCCGGGTGGGGATACTTGTGGAGATGAGGGAGAGTTATTTAAGGACGTTGTTTTGGGTTTTCCTCTGAGTCAGCCAGAGTTGCTACGGATTCAGACAGAGAATGACTTCAGCACTGTTGTCATTGATAATCAGGTTATCTCTGTTGAACAAGCCCAGAATAGCATATTAGCTGATGCAATCGTATCTAATGACGATGGTGTTTATGTCAGACGTTCTGATGGGAGCAAATTTTTACCTAATGAAAAATGGACAGACATTGTTTATACGGGAACGAAAGGAACCTGGTTTGCCGATGTAACGGGAGATGGTAAAGCTGATGCAATCGTCTCTAATGACGATGGAGTTTATGTTAGGCGTGCTAATGGCACTGGCACGGGATTTTTACCTAATGAAAAATGGACAGACATTGTTTATACGGGAACGAAAGGAACCTGGTTTGCCGATGTAACGGGAGATGGTAAAGCTGATGCAATCGTCTCTAATAATGATGGAGTTTATGTCAGGCGTGCTAATGGCAATGGCACGGGATTTTTACCTAATGAAAAATGGACAGACATTGTTTATACGGGAACGAAAGGAACTTGGTTTGCTGATGTAACGGGAGATGGTAAAGCTGATGCAATCG
>NZ_JACJPW010000208.1 GCF_014696265.1 Aerosakkonema funiforme FACHB-1375
ATTGAGAATCAGAAGTGGAAACCAGGGACTTGACGGCGATTAAAATCGCCAGGTGCGTTTCATCCCCATGTCTAAAGCCAGGGGCTTTCACGCACGGTTTTCGGTAAAATCAACTAAACAATGGGGTCTTCCGTATTAAGGTTGATAAGTTTAATTAATAGGACGGGAATTAGGGTTATAGGTAAATAACGATGGCGCTCTCGTACTTGAGGTGATAACAAAATCTAATAGATGGTTGGCAAAGCCTGTGGTATGAAGTAAATTCAGATATAAACACTGATAAAGCAGACGATAAACCAATTCAGCTTTCTTTTTTTTAATATAGAGATTGCTGCGAGTTTAAAGGAATTCTCAAAGTGACTATTGCACGATTATCTACCTAATTCTCTACCAGTCGAAGTGGAAAGAGTTTGCTTCCCAAACGCTTAGCGTAGTGAATTCGATGTCGCCGTAGTGCAAGCATCTCACAGCAGCAACTATTAAACTTGAGAAATAGCGCTAAAAAGGTGCGATCGCATCCTCAATCCACCTTGCAGCTACTATGCGAACATGGACGAGAACATCGGCGTGCGATCGCTCATCTATCTGAGCTTCATTAGAATAAGTACAATACCACTAAAAAAGTCTCTCTATGCCAACGTACAAAGGAATGTCAAGCGAAGCCTTTCGCCATCCGCTCGATCGCGAGGCGGAACAAACCTTACGCAGCTTACCGGGTTTCGATATCGCGGCTCGTAAATTTGTCGAATTTTTCTACGAGCGTCCGCAATTTGTCTACCACATGGGTAATAGCATTCAAGTCGGCCCGCGCCAGTATTCTACAGTTTATCAGATGTTTCGCGAATGTGTGCGAGATTTAGACATTTATCCGGAACCAACTTTATTTATCAGTCAGTTTCCCGTATCTAATGCCTATGCCTTGGGACAAGAGCGACCGTCGATCGTACTAAATTCTGGATTGTTGGACTTGATGACGGAAGCGGAACTGCGATCGGTTATCGCTCATGAATTAGGACATATTAAATGCGGTCACACTATTTTAACTCAAATGGCACTTTGGGTGATTAGCACTGCTTCTTTTATTGGGGAATTAACGCTTGGCTTAGGTAATATCATCGGGAGCGGTTTGGTGTATGCGTTTTATGAATGGAAACGCCGCTCGGAATTATCAGCCGATCGCGCCGCTTTGTTACTTTCAGATGATATCAATTCCGTCATGCGAGCGATGATGAAACTGGCTGGCGGTAGTGGCAAGTACAATAACGAAGCTAGTTTGGATGAGTTTATTCGTCAATCGGAAAGATATCAAGAACTCGATGATGATGGATTGAATCAAGTTTATAAGTTTCTGCTTTACAATAATTTGGCTCAAGGTGTATTTCTCAGTCATCCTTTTTTGGTAGAACGCATTATCCACTTGCGCCAATGGTCAAATTCTGATGAATATCGTCAAATTCGTCATGGCAATTATCAACATTCAGCAGGAGAAGGAGCGGTTGATGTTCCATCTCAAACTGGACGCAGCCAAGCAGATGAATTGCGGCGTCAAATTGAGGAGTTGCAACGAGAAATTGACAATTTGAAAAGAAAGTCTGAGTGAGGCTCACTGTTGAGAGCGATCGTTCATTGTTCGTCGTTGCAAAATCGATGCGATGAACTCTGAACTATAAACCAACTGGCAACTGACAAATGACACATCAAATAGTCAATACCCATATTTCAGAAGTAACGGTATACACCAACCAAGCTTTAGTGACGCGGCGCGGTACAGTAAGTTTGACTGGTGAGGAACAAGAATTAATCATCACCGATTTGCCTTTAACTATTCAGACTGATTCAATTCGGGTGAGAGGTGAGGGTATATTGGGAGTGCGTACAGAAACTGTATTTGCCAATGAAGCATTTGGCGAAAAAGTAGGACAACTGAGCAGACAAATTCGGAGTTTGGAGCAGCAAAGACGTACTATTCAAGATCAATTAGATGCGGCACAATTACAGCGTAATTTCGTACAATCATTAAGCGAAAAGTCTTTGGAAGGTTTTTCCGGATTGCTCGCTCCCGCACAGATGAACTTGGATGAAGTGAAGGAGTTAGTAAATTTTTTGGGAGAACAGTATGGGGAGTATGCAAATGCGATCGCACTGCGAGAAAGGCAGGTGCGCGAGTTAGATAGACAATTGGAAATATTTCGCCAACAATTCAAGCAATTACAGCTATCTACTTGCAAAGAAAGTTATACCAGTTATAATGTTATCGTTGCGATCGCTCCTCCAAGTCCGGGAGAATTTCACTTAGAATTGTCCTATCTGGTGACTCGCGCTGGGTGGACGCCGCTTTACGACTTGCGAACTAGCAGTAATGGCGATCGTATCAATCTCACCTATCTGGCAGAAATTAAGCAAAAAACTGGCGAAAATTGGCAAGGTGTCAAACTCACCCTTTCTACAACTAAACCAGCTTTAAATATTCTACCTCCCAAACTCGAACCGTGGTATATTAGCGGTCAGAAAAATAACCAAGCTTCCCGACAAGGTAAGCTTGGTTGTAAGGATGATTTTGCGGAATTAGAAGCTTTATTGGCAGAAGATAATAATGGTTCCAAAAAACAAGATTTACCGCAATTGCAAAAAGTGCTGACGAAAGGAACTAAGTCTGAAGGCGCAGTAACTTTCCGTTTAGCTGGAAACAATGATATTTTTGGTGATGGCGTTGCTCATAAAGTGATAGTATTAAGTGAAAATTATCCTTGTAAAATTGAATATGTCGCGCTGCCAAGGTCGAGCGCTTTCGCGTATTTAGAAGCTACGGTTAAGAATAAATCTAATGGGATAAATTTGCTACCGGGTAAGGCTAATATTTTCCGCGATCGCACTCTTGTTGGCACTACTGATATCGAAAATGTTGCACCCGGTCAAGATTTTAAGCTTAACTTAGGTGTTGACGAAGATTTGCAGATTGAGCGCGATTTACTGGAACGAGAGGTAGAATTAATAGGGAACTATCGGCGCACGACTTACGGTTACAAATTGGTAATTACAAACTTGCGCGATCGCAAAACAACTCTGCGCTTAATTGAGCAATTGCCTGTCAGTCGCGACGAACAAATTAAAGTACGTTTACTCAGTACAAATCCGGAGATTCATCTCGGTGCAATGGGTCAGTTGGAATGGGTGCTGACTCTACCGCGTCAATCTAAACGCCAGCGCAAAATGGAAGTATATTATCAGTTTAGCATAGAACATCCGGCGGAGATAAGTGTAGTAAGTATGGATATTTAGCTGATTTATTAAAAGTAAGGTTGATTTTTTAACGCAGATGAAAACAGATGAACGCAGATAAACGCAGATAAATTTGGATGTTGGTTAAACGGTGAGTGAATTTGGGATATGAGATTTTTTATAAAAATAGTTAAATTATTTTTAGCGTTAGCAATTTTGAGTGTTGCTTTTTATTATAGACAGCCTTTATTCGCTGGAGGGAGATCTCTGGCGTTAGCAGCTATTATAATAGTTGGTGTTGGATTAATTTTAACGGAAATAATCGGTTTCAAGAAAACATTAAGCGCAGTTGCGATATTAGCGATCGCATCTTTAGCTCTCTGCACCGCCACTGGTTTGGAAATCAAATTCAACTTGGCAAAACAAAATGTTTTGAACACAGATATCGCCAAACTGGAAAAATTGGGACAGCATTTTATCGTTGGATACAGGAACTTTGATGAAATCAAAACTTTAGCCTCAAAAAGAGCGATCGGCGGAGTATTTGTCACGGCTAGAAACATTAAAAATAAAAGCAAACAAGAGATACAACAAGAAATTCAAACTTTGCAAGCAATTCGTCGCGCTCAGGGTTTGTCGCCTTTGTGGATAGCGACAGATCAAGAAGGCGGCGTCGTATCTCGCTTATCTCCACCTTTGACTAAATTGCCTCAATTATCAGATGTCCTAGATGGCGCTAAAAATATAGACCAAAAAAAAGATAAAGTAATTCAATATGCCACTACTCAGGGTAAAGATTTATCTGCCATAGGAGTTAACCTCAACTTCGCTCCCGTGGTTGATTTAAACAAGGGAATTATCAGTCCAGACGATAAATTTTCTAAAATTTACCTGCGAGCTATATCAGCAAATAAGGAAATCGTTGCCAAGGTAGCTTTGTGGTATTGCCAAACATTAGAAAAATATGGTGTTCGCTGCACGATTAAACATTTTCCCGGACTGGGAAGAGTAAACACAGATACTCACATTGCTGATGCACAATTGCATACATCAGTAGCAGAATTATCTCAAGACGACTGGGTGCCATTTCGAGAAGTGATGAGCAAATCTTCAGCTTTTACGATGTTAGGACACGCTAGGTTAACGGCGGTAGATAAAGAACATCCGATATCGTTTTCCCAGCAGGCGATCGACGGTATTATTAGAAAGGATTGGGGACACGATGGTGTATTGATTACAGATGATTTTAGTATGCAGGCAGTTTATGGCAGTAAAGATGGATTGGCACTGGCTACAGTTAAAGCGATTAATGCGGGAGTGGATTTGATATTAATCGCTTTCGATAAAGATTTATATTATGAAGCTATGGATGCTTTACTAAAAGCTGAAGAGAGAGTAAAATTGGATAGACAAATGTTGGAGAATAGTCAGAAAAGACTTCAGACTCAATCCGAGTCTATAGGCCATTTTTAATTTTTGGGATAAACATTCGGATTATCTGTGGAAATCAGGGGTTAAATTTTTACCGCAGATGAAGGCAGATAAACGCAGCCTATAGCAGATAACAGCCGATCGCCTTGTACAGATTTCAAACAAGTGTTGTAAATTGTTCTATAATTGGAGGCTGCTGCTAAAAGTCCCCCATCATGTCCGAAGAAGATATCCGCGCCACGCGACTCGAAAAAGTCGAACAACTCAACCAACTGGGATTAAACCCCTACGCCTACCGCTGGGAATGCACCCACCACGCGGCAGAACTGCAAGCAAAATATGCAGACTTAACCAACGGCGAAGAAGTCGATATCGAAGTTGCCGTTGCGGGTCGCATTCTGATCCGTCGCGTTTTCGGGAAACTCGCCTTTTTTAACCTGCAAGACGAAACCGGTACGATTCAGCTGTACCTGGATAAGAACAGAATCCAGGAAAATATGGCAGATATCGATACCGATGCGTTCAATCACCTCAAGCAGCTGACCGATGTGGGGGATATCATCGGCGTGAAAGGGACTATAAAACGGACTGAAAAAGGCGAACTATCCGTTTATGTAAAGCAGTATGCCATTCTCACCAAGTCGCTGCTGCCTTTACCGGATAAGTGGCACGGACTCACCGATATTGCAAAACGCTATCGCCAACGCTATGTTGACTTAATTGTCAACCCCCAAGTGCGGGAAACTTTTCGCCGTCGCGCTAAAATTACGGCGGCAATTCGTCGGTATTTGGACGAAAGGGGTTTTTTGGAAATCGAAACTCCTGTGCTTCAGGCGGAAGCGGGAGGTGCAGAGGCGCGTCCTTTCATCACCTATCACAATACGTTGGAAATTGAACTGTACCTGCGAATTGCTACAGAGTTACATCTGAAGCGGTTGATTGTGGGTGGGTTTGAAAAGGTGTACGAATTGGGAAGAATTTTCCGGAATGAAGGTGTTTCTACTCGTCACAATCCGGAATTTACGACAATTGAAATTTATCAAGCTTACGCTGATTACAATGATATGATGGCGCTGACAGAAGCGCTGATTGCAGGTGCGGCAAAGGAAGTTTTGGGTACTTTGAAAATTACTTATCAAGGGGAGGCGATCGATCTAACTCCGCCTTGGCGTCGCGCCACAATGCACGAGTTGGTGCAAGAACGCACTGGCTTAGATTTTAGCAATTTCCAAACAGTTGAAGAAGCTAGAAAAGCTGCACACGAATTTGGCATTGAAGGATTGGAAGATTGCGAATCAATCGGACATATGCTCAATGAAGCGTTTGAGCAAACAGTGGAAGAAAACCTGATTCAACCTACTTTTGTAATTGATTATCCGGTAGAAATTTCTCCGCTTGCCAAACCACATCGATCGAAACCAGGTTTGGTGGAGAGATTCGAGCTGTTTATTGTGGGACGGGAAACGGCAAATAGTTTCTCGGAACTTACAGATCCGATCGATCAGCGCCAACGTCTGGAAGCGCAAGCGGCGCGTAAAGCAGCTGGAGACTTAGAAGCGCACGGTGTCGATGAAGACTTCCTAACGGCGTTGGAGTACGGGATGCCACCTACTGGCGGTTTGGGAATTGGGATCGATCGTTTGGTGATGCTATTAACCGATTGTGCCAGCATTCGGGATGCGATCGCCTTCCCCCTCCTCAAACCGGAACAAGAATGAGCGGGGGAGCGGGGGAGTGGGGGAG
>NZ_JACJPW010000209.1 GCF_014696265.1 Aerosakkonema funiforme FACHB-1375
AATTGTGCCGATGCACGATATGCCTACGGCACGCTGTGCGAAGGCACTCCTGCAAGTGCCTTAACAAAAGTTCATACAGTGTCGATTACTTTTGTCCGACTACTTACTTCTAGCCGATCCGAATCCAAAACTTCCTGGGCAATATACAGAGGGCTGTACTGCTGTTGTAGCCATTCCCACTCCTCAAGCCAGCAAAAGTCAATCAGGGCCGTAGCATCCAGAATCAGTCCTACCGTGCTACGCCCTGAAAAATCAGAAGATGGCATCGATAGCATACACCCTGGCTTCTTTACGAGATTGCCGCAAGCAGTCAACAGATAAATTAAGTAACTCGGCGGCTTTTAATTCTGAAACTTTGCCCTCTGAAAGTGCTTGCCAAACTAATTTAGTAAAGCGTTGGTTGGCTGGGAAATCTTCAGCACTTAATGCTGGCTCAATCTCTTTTTCTTTAGGGAGGGATTCACCAGTCTGTCGCTTGTATTCTCCACGTATTTTCTGAATGGCATCACTATACTTTAGCTTTCCCATTTGCTCCAGTCGCATCAGCATCATGGTGTAGCTGACGCGGAAGTGAGCTTTTAACTCAATCACGTTACTGAACACATTTAAGGCTCGCTCTAGAGCCTCTTGAGACACTAGCAAATGACTGGCGAAGTGGTTAGCAACTGCTTCCCGCGCTTTTTCTTCTTCTTTGGTTCCTTCTTCTATCAGGTTGTCTTGGTACTCGTCTCGATGGAATATTAGGTGTCCAATTTCATGAGCCAGGGTAAACAACTGCCGTTCGATGGTGATGTTGTAGCTGTTGACTAAAACGAAAGCTCCCTGAGCCAGACTACAGGCACTTAGTCCAAAAAACCCTGGGATTAGGATATCCTGGCGCAGCACTTTTAAGCCAATCTCTTCCACAGCTTCAAACAAATTCAGAATGGGGCCATCTCCCAATCCCAAACGGTGACGAAACTGAGTGGCAATTTCGGCAATCCGCTTTTCGTTGCCTTCTAGTTGGTGACAAGGGGTGCTTTCTGGGGCATAAGTGGGGATGCCGACTGCCTGTTCTAGTGCGGTGTAGTCTTCTAGCAGCCGCAACACTTGAGCTGCAAATTGGGGGTTTTTGTCAAAGGAGGTATGGGCGCGAAACCGGAAGTTGGGTAACGCCAAGGTGCTTTCTTTCCGTAGCAAGTCATCGAGCTTAACGCCCAAAGCACGGGCGAGAGTCGAGAGGGTTTTGCTATCGGGGAGGGTTTTGGCGTTCTCGTAGTTGTGGATGCTCTGGCGAGTCACCCCCGCCAGGGATGCCAATTCCTCTTGAGAGAGGTTTAGACCTTTGCGGTAGCGGGTTAGATTGCCAGCGATGATCTCTTTCATAGCTGATTCTCCCCTATGAACGCTCTTTGGCGTTGAACGGTTTGTCAAATTTGCTGGTCTTATATTTCCTAATTATAATTTAAAATGTAAAAGTGCTTTTACATTAGCGAAAAAACTTAGAGGTGATAGACCGATGGCAAAGAATACTGATAAGGGCTACCGCCGTGGTGCTGTGGACAATCGCAGCCAAGCCTATAATCCCGTAACTGAGCAATGGGTTAAGCGCAACGCTGAAACTGGACATTTTATGGACGTTAAGCAAAATGGCGAACCGTTCAAAGGTGTTCGTAAGGAGGAGTAGGCTTCTATCTGGCGGAAACTGGGGGACAACTGGCTCAAGCTAGGAGGCAAAAAATCTGTGCTCCCGTCAGATGCTCAAATAAACCTACTACTTGGAGGTGGAATAGACTCATCCGCTCTGATAGCTTTCTATTTGGCGCGGGGAGCAACTGTAAGAGGCATTCACTTTAATTATGGTCAACCCAGTCTTGATGGCGAACGTCGTTCCATTCTGGCTTTATCCCAACATTATGCAATTCCTTTGACTACCGTTGATTTGGGTTTGTCGATAGTCAGCGCTCAAGGTGAATATCACTGTCGCAATGCCACACTACTGCTTGCGGCTGCTAGTATTTTCCCCGCTAAACAGGGTCGATTTTCTATAGGAATTCATTCAGGAACTTCCTACTATGACTGTTCTAAAATTTTTATGGCAGATATCCAACGAATTTTTGATGGTTACTTCGGAGGTTGTATTCAAGTTGAAGCGCCATTTTTAGAGTTCACCAAAGCAGACATATTTAATTTTTGCACTTTAGCTCAGGTTCCGGTAGAGCTTACGTTTAGCTGTGAGCGTCGTGGAGATTTTCCCTGTGGGCAATGTTCATCATGTCTAGACCGGAGGATACTACATGAAAGTAGCTGAGATATGTAGAGTCCGGGAAATTTCTGTGATTGATGTTTGTACTCCACTTGTTATCCCATCATTTTCAAGTCGGGGCTTTCCTTATGTCAAGGACATTTATATATCCCTGAAAAAATACCTTTCCAAGGTTTCCCTTGTAAGTGCCTACGATCTATACCATGAATATTTAAATATGGAAGAGATATATTCTTCTGACGTTGTTTTCATAGACAGTGGCGGTTATGAAGCTAAATTAGTAGTTGACTTAAATGATGCTTATGTAGATGACCGCTATGCTAAAGATTGGACACCGGATTACCATCAGATGATACTCAATAGGTGGCAACCTTTATCCCAACTGGTATTTGTTAGTTATGACCATGAAACTCATCAATTAATTTCAAATCAGATAGAGTCAGCTAATTCCCTTTTTCAAAAATATCCAGAGGTAGCATCAGATTTTTTATGCAAACCTGAAAGCGAGGGGGCTAAGTTAGTTGATGTCAACAGTTTAATTAAAAATGCTCATAATCTAGCTTCATTTTCAATACTCGGCATTACAGAAAAAGAGCTTGGGGAGACTCTTTTAGAAAGATGTCAGAATTTATTGAGAATACGTGCAGCTTTACAAGAACAGGGGCTTCAAACGCCTATACATATTTTTGGGTGTCTAGAGCCTCTCACGGTTATTTCATATTTTCTTTGTGGAGCTGATATATTTGATGGGCTTTCTTGGCTTCGTTTTGCATTCGTTGACGGATTGGCAACATATCATTCGACGGCAACGCTCCTTCAAGGAGAGTGGAGTTATACCGACAATCAGCTACTCTGGGCGCGTTGGATTCGGAATCTTCAAAGTCTTGAGTCTTTATCTAAAGCGATGAGTCGTTTTTGTAAAACACAAAAGATGGCATTTACTCAAGGTTGCATTAAGCAAACAACTCGATAAAAATCCGTTTGAACCGTTATGGCTTATCCAATTAAAGCTCTGGTTAAACGTATATAAAAAACCTCCAAGACAACCTTAGTTTAAGCAGTAATTTCTGCCCTTAACGGTCAAAGTATCTTTTGAAGTTTTTTCAATTCGACCTTGATTGGATTCAAAATTAAATTTATCAATAGCAATCGGGGAAATTATCGCAGCATATTCCCATTGTTGTTGACTAATTGATTGAGTGGCGAGAGGTAGAGATTCTGCCATTAGTCCGAAGATGCTCGATTAATTCTGGGGCTGAACAGTTCTCTGGTAATACCTCATCCAAAGCATTTTGCAGCCTGTGGCCTGCTCCTCACCACGACCATGTTCGGGGATTGAGAGGGTCAAAAAATCTAACGCTGTACCTGACTGATAAAAAACTCCAAAAATAACAAATCTTAGGTCAAATCGACTTGTGGTTGTATGGGGAGTAATGAGGAGCAGTGTGGCTAGATGTGGTTTGATGTGGCAATCTCTTCATCACTAACTAGCAATTAAATACCTTTTTTCCACACTCCACCACATTTAACCACATCACACCACAAAAATTGACAGTTAAAAGAAATGACTGAGAATGACGCTTCATTGTTAGTAGCAAGCAATGGTATTGTCCGTACAAATTGACTTTTTAGTGCTTAGAAAATAATCAAAGACTCCCCTCCTTGTGCGGAAACCAAACCGCAACGGAGGGATAAAGACAGCTTAAGCTTTTTATTAGATTTAATTACAATTTGTAAGTACTAATACTACAAAATTAACAGAATATTAAGTAAAAACCTAGTGGGAAATGGGATGACACTTTGAAGCAGGGAATAGCCTTACTTGCAGTATCTGGGGTGTCTATTACATAGAAACATCTGTGTGATTTAAGAGAATGCGATCGCTCGTCAAGCCACCTCATCTATAAAGTACAGATATTATATTATGCTGCTTAAAAACTTTAACGATGAATCCCCTCCACTTGGAGGGAATCGTTAGAGGGGGTCAATTTCAGCTTGTAAGAGGTTTTCAGAAAATAGGATTCTTCTTTAACATGGGATAACTTTTAGATAGTAGATAGTACCCTATGAAACTGAAAAACAATCGTCATACTAAATATAAAGAAATACTGTCAAAAAGGTTTGAATTGAGATTAACTGAAGCAGAGTACGAACAAATCGAAACTTTAGCCCAAGAAGTTAATCTAACCATGAGCGAATTTGTCCGTCGTACTGTAGCAAGACGAGCAATGCCCCGTCCCTTAGCAGCATTCGACCTCAAAGCGTACCAAGTCTTATGCCAAATTAATACCGAACTACGCCAAGCTGGTAACAACCTCAATCAAATTGCCAAAGCTTGTAACACTTCCGTCATGCTAGGAGAGCCAGTAGCAGTGAATCGATCGCTATTACAAAACGTTCAACAACTGCTCAAAGAAAACCAAACTTTAATTCAAACCCTTGCAGCCCAAATCGCTCAATCAACGCAAAGATAGATGATCGGTAAACAAATCAAAGGTAAAGGATTTAGAGGCTGTCTCGATTACGTACTTGGCAAAAAAGGCGCTTACATAATCGGTGGTACTATGTGCGGACAAACTGCTGAAGCACTCAGTACCGAATTTGCCATTACCAGACAACTTAAACCACATCTCAAAATAGCAGTATTCCATGCCACTTTGTCAGTAGACGCCAAAGAAAAACTCGATTCAGATGCAGAAAACGATCGACGTTGGTGTAGCATAGCAGACGACTACATGAAAGCAATAGGATTCGATAATAACCAATATGTTGTAGCTAAACACACCGATACCGAACACGACCACATCCATATTATAGGCAGTCGCATTCGCTTTGACGGGACAGTAGTAGATGATAGCTGGGACTATTACAAAAGCCAAGAAGTAATTCGATCGCTAGAAGCTAAGTACAGTTTAGAAACTATAGCACCCAGTTGGGAATCAGAAAAACGAGCGCAGACAACAGCAGAATATCGGAAAAATCGTGACAGTGGACAAAAGAGCGTGCGCGTGCAATTGCAATCCCTAATAGATGAGTGTGTCGCCTCCCGATCGACCATGCCAGAATTGATAGAACGATTGCAGTCTGAAGGTGTAGAAATAAAAATTAGAATGACGAGAACTGGCTGCATTAAAGGCATTTCTTACCAGCTAAATGACATAGCTTTTAATGGCACTCAATTGGGTAAAGCATACACTTTTTATGGATTGCAGAAATATCGCGGTATTAGCTATGACTCAGAAGATAACGAGCTTCTGAAAATGCTAACGCAACAACAAGAAGCAATAGCTGATTCGCACGAACTTCAGAGGGACAAATCTTTACCCGAAACAAACACGCATACAGATACCATTTCAGTAGATTTGATTACCTCGGACACATTTGATACTGATGATAGTAATTTATCAAAAGCTAATCCCTCAATGCGATCGCTTTCTCTACCGCGTCAGCCAAATCCTTATAAACCTACTGAACAAACTAGCGAAGCCAAAGTTGAACAGAGCAGTCAAACAGATACGATAATTGCAATTGCTTTAGATGCTTTAATTACTGTCTCTTCAGATCGACAAACGCTCGGTCAATACAATATTCTATGGAATCAACCTCAATTAACTCTCTCAATTAGAGCTATTGATAGGGGTGAAATTCTTAAAGCTGCTTTTGCTCCCGATGGAACCTATCAGTTAAACGCTTGCCAAATTACCGAACTAGATATAAAGAACTTCCAAGCTTTTGGCAAACAACAGCAACAACGACAAATTCAGTTAGAACTGGATTAAATTGCATCCCCTCCAACTAGAGGGGTTAATTTTAACTAAATGTAATTACCCGCTTTGGCGAAGTTTATTAAAAGCAGAAAAAATACGATGCTTTTAGAGAGCTTCTAAAAATCTCCAAATTTGAGGAATTGAACAATGGAAATAGCCAAGCATCATATCTTTCAACCAGGAAACGACCCCATCTTTGTCGAATTGATTGAAGTGCCAACAGATAGTAACTCGTTTATCTACTGCACTTCTGCTGAATCAACAGCAGCAGTAAGTAGTCGGACAAAAGTAATCGACACTGTATGAACTTTTGTTAAGGCACTTGCAGGAGTGCGATCGCTACCCCAGGATAGTACAAATGTATTGTAAGACTTGACA
>NZ_JACJPW010000210.1 GCF_014696265.1 Aerosakkonema funiforme FACHB-1375
GCATTATCCATCCAGTATCGAATGCAGTAATTACGAATAAACTGAGCAGTCCTTATTGCCTCATCTAAGGCTTTGAACTGCTCAGTTTTTCCATATAATTTTGCTTCCAGGGTTAGCATGGTGTGATTAACTTATTTATGGTACTCATATTACCACAAAAACACAAATGTTGCTCCGCTTTGTTTGTTGGTTGCGTTTTCATCCCCACCCACGAAGAGATGGGGCTTTCAACGCAACATCGCAGTAAAATTTTTATGTCTGTACATTCGGTCAAATAAAAGGGGCGATCGCACCCTATTCCGGCTCGAATTTGCCTTAAAAAGAATTTGATTTGGGTGGGTTTTAATTCCCACCCAACTAATTTAACCAAGACAGGCTGCTAAATCTTGTTCTGGTGTAGCAATCAGTTTCAAATTGAACTTTTCTGACAAGATTTTCACAACATTAGGTGTGAGGAACGCCGGCAGTGTTGGCCCGATGCGGATATTTTGAATGCCTAAATAAAGCAGGGTCAACAAAACTGCGATCGCTTTCTGTTCGTACCAAGACAAGACTAACGATAGGGGCAGTTGGTTAACATTAACACCAAAGGCATTTGCCAAAGCTACTGCAACTTGAATCGCCGAATAAGCATCATTACATTGTCCCATATCCAGCAAGCGCGGAATACCGGCAATTTCACCCAGATGTTTGTCGAAGAAGCGGAACTTGCCACAACCCAAAGTCATAACGATACAATCATCGGGTATCTTTTCCACTAATTCCGTGTAATAATTGCGACCCGGCTTCGCACCATCGCAGCCACCGACTAAGAAGAAGTGACGAATTTTACCTTGCTTTACGCCATCTATAACAGTATCGGCTACACTTAGCACCGTATTGCGAGCAAAGCCTACCGTCACCGTGCCGCGATCGCACTCTTCTTCAAATCCCGGTAGTTCTTGCGCTGTCTGGATAATTGGCGAAATTTCCCGAATGCTAGTATGTTTCAAACCGGGATAACCCACTGGCCCCAAAGTAAACACCCGGTCTTTGTAAGATTCGTGAGGTGGCATCAGGCAATTCGTCGTCATCACGATCGCACCTGGGAAGCGATCGAAGTCATGTGTTTGATTTTGCCATGCCGTACCGTAATGTCCGTAAAGATGCGGATAAGTTTGTTTGAGTTTTCGATAACCGTGAGCGGGTAGCAATTCGCCATGAGTGTAAACTTTAATACCCGTGCCTGCGGTTTGCTCTAGGATCGCTTTCAAATCCCGCAAATCGTGTCCCGATACCAGAATCGCCTTGCCAACTGTAGTGCCCAAAGGTACAAGGGTAGGAGTGGGATGTCCGAAAGTTTCTGTATTTCCAGCATCGAGTAGCGCCATTGCTTTCAGATTCATCTCTCCCACTTTGAGAGCGAGATCGAGCCATTCTGGCAGAGTTTTATCTACTGCATCGAGATTCGCCAACACTTCATGGAAAAAGCGATCGAGGTCTCGATCGTGCTGACCGAGTTCCGACGCATGGAAGGCATAGGCAGCAAGGCCCTTGAGTCCATATAATACTGTCAGCTTGAGCGAGAAAATATCGACATTTTTAGCAGACTGACCGATAAACTCAAATTCTAGTTCTCTTCCTTGTTCAATTTGTTGTTTCGGCTCGCCAGCAGGCTGGAAAGTTGCGATCGCAGACTCAACAACAACGTTACCTGTAACTTGGATTTGCAACTTTAGACTTTCGCGCAATGCGATCGCACGATTGACAAACGCCACAAAATCAACTGGATCGAAATTTACATTCGTCATCGTGGAGAACAACATCTCCATTGTGAACTCATCTGCCTCGCGAGTGTCTATTCCCAAAGATTTGGCTTGCAGCGCCACTTGCGATAGTCCCCGCAAGCAATGTACCAACAAATCTTGCAACCCATTGACTTCAGGACTTTTACCGCAGGCTCCCCACTGATGACACACATCGCCACGGGTTGTTTGTTCGCATTGGTTACAGTACATATATCGTTACTCCTGTGTTCTTATCTCTAGCCTATTGGGATTCCTCAAGCCGATCCTTGACTTAAGTCAAGGGGGAGTGGGGGAGTGGGGGAGCGGGGGAGCGGGAGAATAAATCTGTTCCCTATTTCCTTTTCCCTTTCCCCCTTTCCCCTCTTCCCCTAGCCCCTAGCCCCTATCCCCTAACCCCTAGCTATATGACTATTAGCGAACGTATTTTAGAAGTCAAACAGTTTTTGAAACAAACGCCGATTTTTCGGGATGTCGCTGATGAGCAATTGGCTGCTTTAGCGAATATAGGGATTCTCCAGAGTTATAAAAAAGGGGAAACGCTATTTTGGGAGGGAGATGAAGGAACTGGATTTTTTATCGTCAAATCGGGACGCATTAAGGTTTTTAAAGTAGCGAGCGCTGGGAAAGAACAAATTTTGCATATTTTCGGCGCTGACGAACATTTTGCAGAAGTACCTGCTTTCGATGGCGGTCATTTTCCGGCATCGGCGGCTGCACTGGAAAATTCAGAGGTTGTATTTATTCCCAGAGCCGCTTTTTTGATGGTTTTGCAGCAACATCCGATACTGGCGATCGCTATGTTGGGAACTTTTGCCCGACACTTGCGACGATTGGCGCATTTAGTGGATACTCTTTCTTTTAAAGAAGTGCCCGAACGGTTAGCAAATTATTTGTTAAATTTGAGCGATCGCAATAACAAAGCCGATGTCATTGAATTGGATTTACCGAAAGGACAACTGGCTGCACTGTTGGGAACTATTCCAGAAACGCTCTCTCGCGCCTTTTATAAACTCAGTCAAGAAGGAGCGATCGAGGTCGATGGGACGACTGTGCGATTGTGCGATCGCGATCGACTCTCCCAGCGAGGACAGAATAAATAAGGCGAGTCGGAAAGCTTATGGAATGGAAGAGTAGGGCATACATCTGCGTTCGATTCTCCAATTGAATTCAAGCATTCTGAAGTCCATCTTTTCTGATACTTCATTGAAAGATTTTCTGATAACTTCCAAGCTTTTGGCTATTATCTTGGCTCAATCCCTTGTTCGCTTTCTTTTTGTTGCTGTTCCGCCAGTTCCCGTTGTGTTTGTTCCGTGAGTTCCTGTTGTCTTTCTAACTGACGTTGCTGTTGAACAGCTTGACGCTGCAACCGCGATCCGCGTCTGACAAAGGGAACCTGTGCTGGCACCTGTTGTCCGTTTTCTGATGTTGCGAACTTCCATTTGTCCTTGATTGTTTCTCTTGCAGCTTCATCAAGTACGAGGTGACCGCTGCTTTTAACAATATCTACATTTGTGACATCGCCATTTCTATCAACATCTATCAGAACTTCAGCGATGCCTTCTAGGTTTTCAGCACCGGAGGGATACTTTGGCGGAGGACATCTACGACAGCGCACGCGATGAGAAGATGAGTTTCTTCTAGAACGTTCTCTATTTTCTGAAGCATTTTCCGGTCTGGAATTTCTCGGCCCTGTGGCTACTGTCGAGTCAGTGTTTGGTTTATTGTCATTACTATTGCTGGGTTCAGTGCCATTTCCCGATCGATCTCCAGTACCATTGCCAGATTCTGGTTTGGAATCGCCAGAGCGATTGTTTAAACCGGTGCCATTTCCAGATCGATCTCCAGTACCATTGCCAGATTCTGGTTTGGAATCCTCAGAGCGATTGTTTAAACCCGTCCCATTTCCAGGTCGATCGCTCGTGCTGGAATTAATACTGTTGCGATCGCTCGATCCCCCACTATTATTTAGCGAACCTAAACTATTTTCTAAACTTTCTTGAGTGCTTCTGGCGCTGGTTTGCTCTGGGAAAGTATTTCTGGGGCGATCGGAAACTTGTCCCGCATCCTCAAATCGCTCCCTTGAGGCAACTCGCCTTTCATTTTGCACCGGTCTCCTAGCAGTCTCACCGAACTGAGGAGTTCGCGTTGTTTCTGGAGTAGAGGTTGGTGTCGGTGATGGCGTACTAACCGACCTGGGTTTCTCAGTCACAGTCGGAGACGGCGTTGGTTTTGGTTCTGGCGTTTTCGATGGCGTTGGCGTTGGTTCTGGTTCTGGTGGCGGTGTCCAGATCCGTTGCGGCGGGATGCTAGCAACTGGCGTCGGTTCTGGTTCCGGGGTTTTTAATGGCGTTGGTGTCGGTTCTGGTTCCGGTGTTTTCAACGGCGTTGGTGTCGGTTCTGGTTCCGGTATGCGAACCGATCGCGGTGGGATGGAAGCCACAGGTGTGGGCGTCGGTTCCGGTTCCGGTGTTTTCAACGGCGTTGGTGTCGGTTCTGGTGGCGGTGTCCAGATCGGTTGGGGCGGGATGCTAGCAACTGGCGTTGGCATCGGTTCTGGTGGCGGTGTCCAGATCGGTTGCGGTGTCCAGATCGGTTGGGGCGGGATGCTAGCAACTGGCGCTGGCTGTAGTTTTAGCGGAGTGCTAAGAACAGGAGGTTCCAGAGGTTTAGGCAGCTCAGATGGAGAGGGCGGTAAAGTAGCAACTGGTTGCCGGATGGCAGGGATTTCAGGCAGATTCGGCTGTTTGCCAGAAAAAATCGCCGGTTCTTTGAGGGCGATGTCTGACTGAGAACCTGTAGATCTAGATGATGGTGCCGATGAACTACCGGTTGTGCCACCTGCTTGGGAACCGCCGCTAGAAGTACTTTCAGCTTTTGGTTCTGCTTTGAGTTGAGTGTTCTCTTCCGGTTTGACAACTGCCTCGATCGGCGGATCGACCATCACCACTTCGATCGGGTCTTCTGGCACTTCTGCCGCACTAACCCAAAAATTGCTCAGGCTCAGCACGACTATATGCAGTACCACGGAACCGATCGAGCTAAAGGTTAGAAAAGACTTCAGCTCCTCCTCTTCTCTTTGTCGCTGCTGTAGAGCGATCCTGGAAAGACTCATATTCTATTGCAAATAATTTGCACTTGTCTTTAGTGAAAGTAAGACTATTCAAGAATTTTGTCAAGTTCGTAATAGATCTATTTTTCGATAAACAAGCTGTAATACCATGAATTATAAAAGGTTATTCTAAAAATAAAATAAAACTTAACGAAAATCTTTACTATTAAGTAGAAATTCTAGTGTCATTAAAGTTTAAGAGAGACTTGACAACTATTCTCATTAGAGATAATCTCTCATGAGGACGTTAGGTTTACCAGCAGAATTCGCTGGCAAGCAGGAATCGCCTTTTAGATTGGCGTAGAGGCTTTAAATGGGAATAAGTAAACTTTTTGCAGATGGCGGCGTGGTCATGTGGCCGCTGCTAGCCTTTTCAGTAGTAGCGGTGGCGCTAATTGCAGAGCGTATAGCTTTTTGGTTTCGCATCAACCAAAGGCAGAATCGGGTAGTGCGAGACGTATTTGCTCTGTACCGTCGCGATAACGTTGTTGGTGCGATCGATCGACTCAAGCAAAATGCCGATTTGCCCATAGCACGAATTTTTCTGGCTGCTTTGGAACTTGAAGAACCGACTCCAGAAGAATTTCGCTTGGCGTTGGAAAGCGAATCGCAAGCAGAAATACCAGTGCTGAAGCGGTTTAACAACGTTTTTGATACCATAATCAGCCTTTCTCCGTTGTTCGGACTTCTAGGCACTGTATTAGGACTGATAACTTCGTTTAGCTCCCTGAATCTGGGTGATGTGGGCGGTACTAAAACAGCTAATGCCACGGCTGGAATCAGCGAAGCTCTCGTTTCTACAGCATCGGGATTGGTAGTCGCCATCTTTACCCTGATGTTTGCCAATACATTTCGGGGGCTTTACCTACGCCAAATTGCACGGATTCAGGAATATGGCGGACAGCTGGAACTGCTTTATCGCCGTCGCTACGAACGAGGAGAAAAAGCTTATGCGTCTACCCGATGAACCGGATATACCGCCCCAAATCAACATCGTGCCGATGATCGATGTTGTGTTTGCGATTTTGACCTTTTTCGTGATGTCTTCCCTGTTTTTGACTCGTTCGGAAGGATTATCGGTCAATTTGCCATCCGCCGCGACCGGAAAAAGCCAGCCACCAGCGCAAGTGACGGTGACAGTTGACGAACAAGGGCGATTGGCGCTAAATCGAGAACCCATCGAGCTGGAGGCGTTGGAAAACGCCGTGCGCCAGCAGATCAAACCGAATCAACCTTTACTTGTGGTATTGAATGCAGATAAAGCAGTCAATCACGGTCAAGTAGTACAGGTTATGGATCGATTGCGGCGAGTTGAAGGTGCAAAATTAGCGATCGCAACGCAAAAGCCATAGAGGGAGAGTGGGGGAGTGGGGG
>NZ_JACJPW010000211.1 GCF_014696265.1 Aerosakkonema funiforme FACHB-1375
CGGAGACATTTATTTCGCACAAATTGAGCAGTCCTAATTGCTTCATCAATGGCTTGGTATTGAGTTGTTTTCCCTTGAGCTTTAAATTCTAAAACTATCATTTGACTCGGAAAACCTCTACGTCAATTAGTTTAACGCAATTCGAGTCTAAACGGAAATCGAGACGGCGACTAAAGTCGCTTATCGACTTATCCCCATGTCTAAAGCCAGGGGCTTGCGTCTCGCTTTTCGGTCAGCGCTTATCTCAATTTTATAGGTAACGGCTAGAGCGTCGGGAACAGGGAGAATGGGAGAAATATGAAAGACAATTTCTCCCGTTCTCCCCCTCCCCCGCTCTCCCGTTCTCCCCCTCTCCCTCTTCCCCTAGCCCCTAACCCCTAACCCCTAACCCCTCTAAAAGGGATTGAACTGCAACGAGAAATACAATCCCTTTTCCTGCAAAGTCCTTTCCTCACCACCGAGATCGATCAGGGGGATACCGTAATCTATACGAGCTCGCATCCGATCGCCCATTTGCCACTGTACCCCCACACCGACAGATGCTAGGTTATTGGTTTCTGGATTGACTCTGCCAGAACTGTTCCATACTTTACCGACATCCACAAACGGAATGACTTGCAAAAGACCGCGCCCTTCCGAGAGGCGATAAATGGGAAAGCGGACTTCCGCAGAAGCAAAAACGCCATTATCCGTGAGTAAGGCGTCTTGACGATATCCGCGCACGCTTTCAAAACCACCCAAACCAAACTGCTCTAATGGTAAAAGAGCGCGATCGGCTAACTGCATATCTGCACGCAGCAACAGCAAAGGGGAATTAGTCGTATCTCTTCCTCGTCCTCCCAGCAGACGCAACCATTGCGCCTGTCCCCGCCAACCGACAAATCGGCTATCTGGATAGCTTTCGTTAATCGAGGCGTCAAAAGCACCTATGCCAAAATTGAACTGCGATCGAGCGGCGAATACAGATTGACTGCTTCGCTGCGTCCATTCTTGGAAAACCCGGATCGCCGAAATGCGCGTGCGCCCCTCGTCATCCGCACCGGGAGAAAGCTGGAAAGGCTCATCTAAAAGGAAAGTCTTGCTTTCTCGCCGAGAAGCGGTCACACCCACGGCGAATTCTTGAGTAGGAGTTTGAATAATTGGTTGGCGGTATGTCAGTTCGTAGTCGCGGGAAGCCGCCTCAATATCAACTTGGTCGAAAGGTTCTTCGATGATACTGCTTTTTGTGTAACCAAAGCTGAAACGGAGGGTGCCGTTACGGGCGTTGATGGGATAAGTATAGCTGGCATCGAATTCGTGACTGCCGGTAGTATTGGCATAGGACAAGGCCAAAGCATCTCCCTGTCCCAGCAAGTTAGCTTCGGTAAACGCCACTCCTCGCCGTAAAGTACCCACGCTAGGCGAACGACCGTTATCGAAAGTGATCTGAAGGTCTTCGGTTGGGGCTGGTCGTACTGTCACTTCCAGTACACTAGATCCGGGACGCGATCCCGCTGAAAGTTCTGCGGAAATATTTCTGATTAAGGGATTGAGTTGCAGCAGTTGCAGAGATTGCAGCAGGCGGTTGACATTCAGCGGCTTATCTGCACCCAAGGCAACCCGCGATCGCACATAGTTAGCATTCAACCGCCCAGTACCGGTAACTCGGATTTCTTCCACA
Organism: Aerosakkonema funiforme FACHB-1375; assembly: GCF_014696265.1. Lineage (GTDB taxonomy): Bacteria > Cyanobacteriota > Cyanobacteriia > Cyanobacteriales > Aerosakkonemataceae > Aerosakkonema > Aerosakkonema funiforme_A. The sequence continues at coordinate 1,661 of NZ_JACJPW010000211.1, forward strand.
ACACCTTCCACCACCTGAATCTTGACAACGCCGCCGTTGAGTGCTTGGGGTGGAATAAAAGCACCAGATGTGATGTATCCCTTGCTGACGTACAGTTGCGTTACCGCAGAACGCGCTTGCAGCAGCTGGGCAAAGGAAACATCGCCCAGAAATGGTTTAGTAACTTCAGCTAATTCTCGATCGCTCAAGGCTGTATTGCCCTCGAACTCGAACCGTTCCACTTTGATGGTACTGGGAAGGTCACTGGGGGCAGGTTCTGTAGGTGCCGTATTTGAGGGAGTTGATGGTTGCAGCAGTTCGGAAGGTGGTGGTAGCGGTGCGGGCGTTGGTAGTGGCGGTAAAGGCGGCGGTGTTGGCGGAGTGGGAAGCACCGGATTCGGTACTTGGCTGGGATTTGGTGTCAGAGTCTGTGCTTTCAGCCCTTCAGCGTACAAACTGCCGATTAAGGCTACCAGACTTAAGGCGAGATAGGATGCAGCGTTAGAAGGTAAAAGCGTTCCCAAGGTTTGCCCGGTTACGGCGGCAAAAGGCAAAAGAGAAAGATTTTGTTTTTCTTTTGTCTTGTTAGTTTCCTTAAGTTTTAAGTTTTTAGTGTGGTTTTTGGGGTGCATTGCAAAAAGCTGGTATTACTTCTGGACTATAAATGTAACGGTAGGCACCTTCAACAGGGAATTTTAATTCTTCCTTGGAGTTTATCATCATTGACTTTCTACCATTAAAGCCAGAAATAAAGCTTTACTGCCAGTAGGATCGGGAATATGCAATAAGATACGTAAAAATTTTCGCTCGTTGCTATTTTCTGTGTCGATCGCCCTTTTATTGCCTTGAGGGTTGAGTGTATAATTTATTCCCACACTCGCAAAAGCGAACGGTTGCGCTGTAGCAGGCGTAGCTGACTGCTAATCGGAAAATCGAAACACACCCAGCAATCTCGCAGCGTTCCACAACTTGCCCGCTCAAAAATACAGAATAATTTGCAGTCAGCTTAGCACAAGTAATTTTTTACAACCCTCGCGGGTTTCTAGGCAATATGGGCAAGTTTGATGGCCCCAGCGGTGGCGTTTGGGGTACGGGAATAGGCCGATCGAGCAGCGGTGAAGTTCTGCGGGGCGCTACACTGGAAGGGTAAAAATCCTGTGGGCGATCGCTCCCATCAATGCAGGTTCTCATCACTTGCGACACAGAAATATCCACTTCCCTATGCAATCCCACCACGCAATCAGCAAAGCGCACCGGTAACAAACTGCGGCGGCAATTATCCAAAACGTCTGGAGCCGATGCGTTTTGAGTGCGGTTGCTGATATTTACCACGCAGGTTGCCAGGTCGCGGGGTCGTCGCACCGTCACGCAAGTGGAAAGGGCATCCACCGCCGCAATGTTCGTTTGCTGATTTATCCCCATAACGCATCTGGTTAAATCTTCCGGATACAGCGATGCTGCACAGGCGTCTGCCGCTACCGCTGCGGGTATATCCGCACGCACCATCTCGTAGGCACATCTTCGGAACTCGTTCCGCGTCACTGCTCCAGCCGGATTGCTGGGTATAGCGTAAGGCAATAAACACAGTGTCGCCAAGGGTGTAGCCCAACAGCGAATTAAACGAGACAATTTATTGGAAAAACTCTTTCCCATCATGGTTAAAGTTAGATAAACCTCTGCCAATATAAACTACCCTACCCCGCCTGACGGCTGGGGGTAGGGTTTTCAGTAGCCCTAAGCACAACGTCCTGCAATGAACAAAACAATAGCAGATTCGATCTATCTTGTTGATATTTGCACTAAAAGTTTGCGATACTGGAAAGTCTGGCTATTATATTGAGGATCTAGAGAGGAAGCGAGATGTCGCGATACAGAGGCCCACGCCTCAGAGTTGTTCGTCGCTTGGGAGACTTACCCGGCTTAACTCGGAAGTCGCCAAGACGTGCTTATCCACCCGGTCAGCACGGTCAGAACCGCAAGAAGCGTTCTGAATATGCTATTCGTTTAGAAGAAAAGCAAAAGCTTCGCTTTAACTATGGTTTAACCGAAACCCAGCTGCTGCGCTACGTCCGCAGAGCCCGTCGCGTTACCGGTTCCACCGGACAGGTGCTGTTGCAGTTGCTGGAAATGCGCCTGGATAATACGGTGTTCCGTATGGGTATGGCTCCCACCATCCCAGCAGCCCGCCAGCTGGTAAATCACGGTCACATCACAGTGAACGGTCGCGTAGTCAACATTCCCAGCTACAGTTGCAGACCCGGAGAAACGATCGGTGTCAGAGACAGGGAAAAATCCCGCAAGCTGGTGGAAGCTAACCTGCAATACCCCGGTTTGGCAAACCTACCCAGCCATTTGGAGTTTGATAAAAACAAGCTTGTTGGCAAAGTTAACGGTCTGGTCGAACGCGAATGGGTGGCGCTACAAATCAACGAGCTGCTGGTGGTTGAATACTACTCGCGGCAAGCCTAAGGATTTTCGATTTCGGATTTTGGATTTTAAATTCAATCCAAAATCCAAAATCCAAAATCTAAAATTCTTTCAGCCGCCAATTTGCGACATGGTGCGGGAATAAGCACCAGTCGTTCCCGAATAGCGCTGTTTGAAGTTAATCTCTGGTTTAATCGCCAGTAGCTGAAAAACTCGATCGCGTAATTCATCCGTGCTAACACCAGCGCGGAGTGCGCTCTTTAGGTCAATTTGTCCGCTTTCGTTTAACAAACACGGACGCAACCAACCATCTGCCGAAAGGCGCATCCGATTACAGCGATCGCAAAAACATTCTGACATCTGGCTGATAAATCCCAACGTCCCCTTCGCTCCCGGTATCTGGAACACATCGGCAGGGCCATTACCGCGAACTTGCCCTTCTGTCAAGCCCCAGCGAGCGCGGATGCGCTGTCGTAACTCTTCGGAAGACACCCAACCGCGATTACCGAATAGTTCGCCATTGCCAATCGGCATAAATTCAATAAAACGAACGTGCCATTCTCGATCGAAGGTGAGAGCTGCTAAATCGAGAACTTCGCGATCGTTCACATCCGGAATTATAACTACGTTCAATTTGAGGGGATCGAACCCTACCCGATACGCAGCTTGAATGCCCTCCCAAACCTCCTGCCAGCGCGATCGACCGCGATTGCCGACGATTTTATCAAAAGTATCCGGGTTGAGGGAATCCAGACTGATATTAATGCGTCGCAAACCGGCATCGTACAAATCTTGCGCCATTCCAGCGAGTAAAAACCCGTTGGTAGTCATCGAGATATCTTGAGTTTCGGGAAAAGATGCGATCGCCCTTACCAACTCTACAACGTTCTGACGCAGCAAAGGCTCTCCTCCTGTCAGGCGAAATCGCGTAAATCCCACAGGTACAAACACTTCCTCAATCAGGGTGAGCAGTTCTTCGTCGGTCAACAGGTGTTGCTGCAAGATGTAGTTTAGCTCTGCCCCTTCCGGCATACAATACTGACACCGGAAATTGCAGCGATCGATTAAGCTAATCCGGAGGTAATCAACTTGGTTCATGTTTTGATTTTGCTCAGTTTGCTGTACCTAAAGAAGCCTCGCCCCAACGCGGGTTTTCTGATGTAGCCAGAAAAAAAGGGATTTGCGTATATTTTCAGGCTTAATGACTATGGTAGAACTGTTATGAAAGATAAGGGTGTTGTGTGCGATCGCCTTTCCCGATTGCTCATAAAACTTATGCAAAATTTGAAATAATATCCTGTCCGGTAGCATCGGTAGTACCTGAATCATGTTGAGGATGGTCTGCACTGAATCGTTGGTTAAATTTTCATATACTTCTCGATCGGGTTATACTTAATAAAATAAACAAATTTAAGCAGATGTTGTCGTGTACGCACTCAAAAGAGAATTAAAACTAAATAATCGAGAAACCTCTCTCATGCGCGGCGGGGCTGGGTATCGCAGGTTTGTTTATAACTTTGGACTCGAACTCCTCACAGCAAGTTGGGGATTTGAAAATATCCCAGCCAGTGACTCTAAGCGCATTGATGCGATTAAAAAAATCTTCACACAAGTGGTAATGAAAAGGTCTGAATATGCGTGGATGAAAAAATACACTTCCACCGTATATCAGTCAGCTTTTCAAGACTTGAAAAATGCTTTCAATCGATGGCGTAAAGGCTCAGCAGAGTTCCCAAAAAAGCAAACTAAAAAACAAGGGGACTCGTTTACTGTTTATAAAACTTCCGGGGTTTATCCAGCCAAAGGTAAACCAGCACTACCTTTCACGAATAGAGTGGTAATAGAGGCCGGTAAAAAAATCAAATTACCCGGCTTAAAAACATTTAGACTAAAGGAGAAGATAGATTTTACCTGTAGTTCTCAGACATTTACTGTGTCGAGAACGGCTGATAAGTGGTTTGTCTCTTTTGTTTTGTCTGCTTTAAAAATTCCGCCGCTTTATCATCCGATTGCCAAAGT
>NZ_JACJPW010000212.1 GCF_014696265.1 Aerosakkonema funiforme FACHB-1375
TCCAGTTCCCCTTCCTCAGCTAGCAATTCTTTCCTTAACTCTTCTATTTGCTGCTCTAGTTCTGGAGATTGAGTAGCTCTGAGCCTTTCTACTTCTGCTTGTAATTCGGCAATTCGTTGTGCTTGGTCAGTTGCTTGAATTGCACCAGTAAAACGTTCGTTAATTTTGGGTAGCTTCGCCATTACAGTTTTCCTTTCCGCGCTAAAGTAACGATGTCGTCAGCAATAATTTTGAAATCTTTAGAAGCCGGATGTGCTGGTCGATATTTTTGTAGGGGTAAACCATTAGCAGAAGCATTCTTAAATTCGGATGAATCACGAATTTGAGGATATAGCTTCACTCTTAGTTGTTCGGCTACTTCTGGTAATTGCTGTAAATATTGACGGTGGATGGCACGGCTGTTGTCATACAAACTGGGTATAAGCCCCAAAATAGGTGGATGGGGATCGAGCATTAAATCGTCAGCAATTCCAATTAACCACTGCACTAAATCAGCTACTCCCGAAACTGATTTCATCTCTAGTTGAATGGGAACTAACAGTCCCGTACTAGCGGCAATGGCATTTTCACAAATTATTCCGATTGTGGCAGGACAATCCAGAATAATTACATCGTGACGTAAAGGGTGGCTTTTTAAGCGGTCTGCCAAGACATATTCACCCCGGCGGCGAATTACTAAGTCATTTGCTACTTGCGCCATAGTTGGGTGACCTTGGCAAACTTCGATATTAGGGTCTGACCAAGCTGAAACTAATGGCCAATTACCGTCAAAGTCTTTTCCAAGAACTCGCACTACTGAATTTTCCGCTTCTGCTGAAGGTAAACCGCAGAATACATCTAATGCTCGTTGGGGGTCGAGGTCGATTAATGCTACTGTCTGACCTCGCTTGCATATCTCGTAAGCTAGATGGACGGCTAGGGTTGTTTTGCCTACTCCACCTGCATTCGCTAAAATTCCAATGACAATTTTCTGTTTCGGCATAAGTTAGATCGCACTGTCGAATTTTAATATACGACAGTTTTAACACTCGGTCACTGTCGAATTTTAAAATTCGACAGGTTTTAAGGAGATGCGATCGTTTTCTTATTAATTGTCGCATTTCAAAATCCGACAATTAGTAAGAAAGCGCAAGGCTTTCCAACGACGTTTCCAATCGAACGCGATCGCATAGGAAATTTGGGAAAAACCCGTAAGATAAGTGATGGAAATATATGAATCTAAATTAAATATCAAATTTCCAACTCAGTTTGTTGCTGCAAGGAGATCACAACAATTCCTACCGCTGCAAAACCACTGCCAACCAGGAATGCCGATTCTGGACTTACAGTTTGCCATAGCCATCCTGCCAAAAAGCTTGCAGGTAATAGGGCAAATCCCACCAGTAGATTGAGAAACCCAAATGCTGTACCTCGAAGATGCTCCGGTACTCGCTCCGCTACCATTGCCAGCAACACTCCTTGAGTCATCCCCATATACAAGCCATAGTTCGCAATCAACAGCCAAACTTGCCAGGGTGTTTGAGAAAACGCCAGACCTAGATAAATGAGAGCGTTTAAGCTCCAACCCAGAATCAGCAACGTTTTACGGTTAACGCGATCGCTCAATGCTCCCACTGGATAAGCACTCAAAGCATAGCTAAGATTCATTACCACCAAAACAAGCGGAATGTGAGTGTCGGGAATCATGACTTGTTTGGCCTTCAGTTGCAGAAACGCTTCACTAGAGTTACCCAAGTTGAATAGCAATGCAGCGATCGCTAATCCCCAATAGGCGATACCCAGACTCTTCAAGGCTTGAAAATTGAGTGGATTTGGACGGCTCAAAGTATGGTAAGGCTGTCGAGGCTCACGTATCCCTACAGCAAGACAGAATACAGCTAAGATTCCAGGAACCAATGCGACGGTAAAGATGAACCGAAAACTTTGCCCTGCACTCAGAAATCCAAATGCCAATAAAGGGCCTAAAAAAGCACCGATCGTATCGAGAGATTGGCGTAGACCATAAGCAGCACCCCGATTAGCAGCATCGGTTGAATCCGCGACCAAGGCATCTCTAGGCGCAACCCGAATCCCCTTACCAATGCGATCGCCTACTCGTGCTATGAGACAGGTTCTGATGTTTTTGTAGTTAATCTCTATAAATCTCAATTTTTTACTACTTGCGACATCTCTGCTGTACCTCACTTCTTCAAAGTTCTACTGTGTAATATGGTTATTTGGCGATCGAGTTTTTTGGAAAGCAAAGTACAGGATGGTTGCTGGTTTTCAGTCAGGTAGTGTGAAGTTTACAACTTTCGTTGGCAGTAATTCCACTCGTGATGTTTATCAAGCGATCGCTACTCTTGCTCATTCCAGACTTGGATAGGATAGCGGTTTAGTTCTGCTGCCGGAATGAATGATTCTCGATACATTCTGCACTCAAGATCTTCTTCAACCCATTCGTAGTCCTCGAAGAGCCTGCCAGGAATTTCCAGGCAAAGAACTACGTCGCCATCAGCACTTCCATTATTACCGAGGGGAGCATCGGCTAACACCCATACACCTTTGAACATTTGACCTGTTTCATAGGTGTTTTCAGCGTCCTTGAAGCCCTCGCGCAAAATTGCCTGTGAGTGAAATGTGGGGTGAAAAACTTTCATAATTCCTCCTGGGATGGATAAGCGATCGGTTGGTTACTCATTCGCGTCACAATTAAAATTGTGGCATTTAGAAAAGACAAGGCTGCTTCTACAACTTCAGCTATAAGTAGGTTTTTGAAGCACTTGATGTAACAAAGCTGGTTGATATCTAAAGCATGACGATCGGATTTCCCAAATCCTAACCAGTCCTGAGTAATCGCAATCCGCTCAACGTTACGATCGCCGTCGATCCTTCATGCCCCAAAACACCAAACGGCAAGGTGATATTACCTGCAAAGTTTGCAATCAACAAAATCACCACGAAACTGAGGGCAAACACAATATTTTGTTTAACTACCCCTTGAGCGCGACGCCCCAAACAAATCGCCTGTTCTAATCGCTCCAATCGATCCGCCATCAAGACAATATCTGCCGTCTCCAGCGCCACGTCACTGCCTGCGGTTCCCATCGCAATGCCAACGGATGCTTGAGCTAAGGCAGGGGCATCATTGATCCCATCACCCACCATTGCCACTGACTGATATTGCTTCTGAAGTTGGCGAATCACATCCACTTTATCTTCAGGCAAAAGCTCTGCATAGACCCGATCGACTCCCACCTGCTGAGCAATACTGTGAGCCGTGCGCGAGTTATCCCCAGTCAGCATTACAATCTGCTCAATACCCAACCGTTTCAATCGAGCGATCGCTTTTGCAGCCGCTGGTCGTACTGTATCTGCAACCGCAATGATGCCCAAGATCTCTCCAGCATAGGCAACCCAAACGATCGTTTTTCCTTCAGCCTCCCAGTGGTAGATCACCTTGGCGTAGCCGCACTCAAATCGTTCAATAAACTGTTGAGAGGGAGGCGCTTCCGTTTGCGCTTGCTGAACGAGACGAATCACGCGCTGAATCAAGCTACTTTCAGGCGGTTGGTGGATTTTGAGCCGCAGTGCCCCATTGCCATTAATCGTGCCTGCAAACACCTCATCTCCAACTGTCTTTTCAACTGGAATCGATTCAGCCGTAATCGAAGCCTGGTTGAGAGTGCTAAATCCTTCTATGACCAAACCATCTGTCGGTACTAATTCTCCCGGTTTCACCAGAACTCGATCGCCAATCTTGAGTTCTGAAACTGGGATAGTTCGTTCCTGCCCGTTCCGCACCACTCGCGCTGTATCAGCGGTTAAGCTCATCAACCCCTGAATACTGCGCTCCGTCCGCTGCATAGCATACCCTTCTAACGCCCCACTGATGGCAAAAATTAGAATTAGAACTGCCCCATCGACAATCAGATAATACTCTCGCCGCCACAGACCTAAAGCTGCGGCTCCCAGTGCTGCCACAATCATCAGCAGGTCTACATCAAGTTCTTTTTCCTTCAATAGGGTTGTCAAACCTTCCCGCGCACTCTCGAATCCACCGATCGCATAAGCAGCCGTCAGAACAAACAGAGCCACTCCGAGCCAGCCGAAATTGAGCATCTGCCAGCCCAGGAAAACCAGAACTCCACAGGCGATCGCCGCCACTGCATCGGGATGTTCTTTGAGGAGGGTTGAGAAGCGAGAAGTAGAAGGGGTAGCCGCAACCATGTTTTTCAACGTTAGCTCAATACCCTCTCAGCCTAAACCTTAACATTAGTGTCAATGTCAAGGTTTTGCGTAAATTGAAAGGATGAAGACCGAACACTTAACGATCAAAGAATTGACCGATGCGGTGGGAGGTGGCGTTACCCCTCGGATGGTGCGGCACTATCACACGCTTGGGTTGCTTCCTCCCGTGCAACGTTCAGAAGGCAACTACCGCCTTTACACTCAGCAGGATGTGCAACGATTACGGCGGGTGATCGCGCTGAAGCAGCAGGGGTTTCAGTTGTCCCACATTCGACAACTATTAGACAGCCAAACAGAAGAGACAGTAGATCCCACATTAATAGCTCAGTTGCAGCAGCAATATCGCTGTGTGATTCAACAAATTACCCGACTCCGCCAAACGGCATCGGCTTTGGAGGGATTGTTGGGGCGCGATCTAGACTGCCAAATCACCCAAGCCGAAGCTCTGGCACAACTGAAGCAATTGGACGTGGATGCTCGGGAAGGGTTGGGAAAGCTAGACCAACTTTGGCTCGATTTGGATGCCGAAACAACTACCCACCCAGAAGCGTTTCACGAATCCCTACAACACCTGCTGCCTGATTTGTCTGCTTACTCTGAGATCGCCGTCCATTTGCTGCATCAATTAGTGCTGGCGTGTGGCGATGTCAGTTTGGTGAACTCGGTTCGGTTAAGCCCAAATGCGATCGCTTCTGCACGGGATGCGTTGAAAGCAGGGTGTTCAGTCATAACAGATGTTCCGGTTGTCGCTGCTGCTCTCGATCTCCCTCGGTTAGCTCATTTAGGATGTGCGGTGGAAACGCTGATTGATGACCCTCACATTACTGGAGTCAGTGAAGCCGAGCAAGCTTTTTGGAATCACGATCGCTGGCAGCAGCGGTTACAACAGATGCAGAAGGGATGTGTGCTGGCGATCGGGTATGCCCCTTCCGTCTTGCTTACTGCTTGCAAGCTAATTGAGCAACAACAAATCCAACCTGCCCTCGTGATTGGAATGCCGATCGGTTTTAGTCATGCTCCGGCAGCCAAACGGCAATTGATGACAACACAAATTCCTTACATCACGATTGAGGGTAGTCTCGGTGGAGGACTTCTAGCCGCAGTGACGTTAAATGCTTTGGTGGAAACATTAATTGCCAAGCCAGATTGCCACTGCTATCTCACTCGTCTTTAGAGATTAACCACCGTTTATAAATCTATGTCAAGCAAATTTCGTAAATCAGGTTATCATCCCATCCGCAAAATCAAAGTCGTCCTATCAAGGCTACGAATTGCTGTAGCCACTGAATTTAGTGTTGCTTACAAAGTCGTTCTGTCGGTATTAATCCTGGTCATTTCTTTTAGTTTTCGACAGTGGGTCGATCTGACTTTAATTTTTTTCGCAACGGGGCTGATGCTGGTCGCTGAATTATTTAATAGCGCGCTCGAGGCTTTGTGTGACTTTTGGCAGGAACGCCAGGATGAACGAATTCGTACAATTAAAGACATTTCTGCGGCTGCGGTTGGAATCAGTATTTTGGTATGGGCAGTTACTTTAATTCTTGAAAGTAGCCATCTTTGGTCTCTATTGAAGCGGTAATTTTAAGCCCAGCACTCAGGGCTACAGGAATTGGTTGATTTTTCCATAATCCGTCACAGACCTTAGATAGTCAAAAAATTGCAGTCACCAAAATACTATTATGCTAGTTAAGTCAGGCAAAAACTTTC
>NZ_JACJPW010000213.1 GCF_014696265.1 Aerosakkonema funiforme FACHB-1375
TCTGCCAATCGTCGCACTTCTCTGGCTACCACCGCAAAACCCGCTCCGTACTCCCCGGCTTTTTCCGCTTCAATCGCGGCGTTGAGGGAGATTAAATTAGTTTTATAGGCTACGTCCGAAATTCGGTTGACGGCGCTATTGATGTTATTGGCTTTTTCATTCATCACCCGCAATCGGGCAGAAATCACGTTGGTCGCTGAAGCTAAATCCCCCATCGCCGCCGCCATTTCTTGGAGGCTTTTTTGAGAATTACTGGTTGCTTGTGCCGTCACGATCGCTTTTTGGGTGACATTTTCCATTGTTTTGACTAATTGCCCGGAAGTGTTAGCAATACTACGCGCTGTTGCATTGACTTCGCTGGTGGAACTGGCTTGCTGGAGGGCGCTTGCTTCTAGTTGCTTGCCTGAGTTAGCGATTTGGCTGGTGGAGGCGGTGACTTGAAGACTGACTTGATTGGCTTGTTCGATGACCGAATTGAGTTTAGAAAAGGAGGTTTTCAGTTGTGTGGCCATTTTGTTGAACGAGTTGGACAGTCTTTCGAGTTCCCCAATATGGCTGGATGCTACTTCCTGGTCGAAGTTGCCATCCGCCATCTGTTCTGAGGCTTGGGCAATTCGCAATATGGGGCGATTAATCGATTGTGCGGTGACAATGGCGATCGCGATCGCTGCTAATAACCCCAGCACGCACAACCAAATTGTTATCCGGTTGTTGGCATTGATTTCTTCCAAAAAGTCTGATTCGGGGACAATCAGCACGATTAGCCAATCTAATCCTTTACCATCCTTGAAGGGAGTCACTTGCAAGAATTGCCGTTCTCCATTGACGACAAATTCTAGTTGCTGTGAAGTTTGAATTTGGTTTAGGTTAGAGAAGCGATCGCGCAAATACTCTCCCGTAGCTCGCACTAAAGCATTATTGCTCTCCGTTGCCTTCAAGCGTTTTGTGTTTTCACCGCTGCCACTCGTTATCGGCTCAGTTGTCGAACTGGCGACTAGCACTCCAGAGCTTTCGATGATAAAGGTTTGCCCCGACTTACCTATTTTCAATGTTTTCAGGAATTGGCTGAGGTCTCTAGGTAAAAACAGATCGGTTGCACAGACTCCAATTAAGGAGTTATTCGTTTTATCGTAGACAGGAATACTAGAAGTAATAGTGGGCAGTAGTGTCGAAAAGTCTAGATAAACTTCGCTCCAGGTAAGTCCTCCTGTTGCGACTGCGGCTTTGTACCAAGGGCGTTGGCGAGCATCATATCGGTTTGTTTCTTTGTTATTTAAAACAGTACGATTGCCATTGCTATCCAGACTGTAGTTATTATATCGATAATTAGTGGCAGCATTGCTCATCTTTATCTCCAATTTTTGCGGATTGTTCGGATCTACCAATACGCCAAATGCTTCGCCACCTTGTTGACTGCCACAATATGTATAACTAATGGATGGAAACAGCTTTACTTGTTCCCAAAAGCGTTGTTCCCCTTTGCCGTTAATGATATCGATTTCGCCCCTACTTAAGGCATTGGCATTGAGTTGAACTATTTTAGGGGGTATCTCAACATTAGCTTTAATTTGGTTTTCGATCCTAGTATTCAATTCGTTACGCAATTGAGCAGCAACATTGTTAATTGCCTTTTGTCCGTTCTTGAACGAGATATATCCTATTAGCCCTACCACAGCAGTTGTTTGCAGTACGAACGGGACAATCAGCGCTGCCCGTAGGGGGATTTTCCTTGAGGATTTGGTAACTAAATAATTTTTATTTGACATATAGCTAGGGACTGGGGCCTTGGGATTGGGGATTAGGGGAAGAAGTCTTTAGAATCAACGGTTTGGTGTAATTCAGAATGCCTTGACTGCCGATGCGGGTGCTATAATATTGGATAATGTTTACAATATGGTTGATTTCCATAGGATAAAAAGTGTATTCTGATTATTAATCTGCCATCAAAATGACACTGAATTGGAAATGATATTCTTGAATATTTAAGCAGTTTCATCCAATTGAGTCAATGCCTGGTTAGTCTCTTTTAAAGATGCGACTGTTTGCACAGCAACTTCGTTTACTCCCTTTCCGCCGTAAGATGATCGATCGCAAGTTACCTGTTGTTCTTTTCTCCCCCACTCCCCCACTCCCCCACTCCCCCCTAATGCAATACATATTCTTTGAGCGGGAAGGGAGTAACTTCGATATGGCCACACTAATTTGCTGCGCCCCCTCAAATTGTGCTTCCACAGTTTGACTGACTTGTTCAAATTCGGGTGTCATACTCTGCACTTGCTCGATCGCCTCCGTAATTTGCTGGCTGATGCGACCGACCAGTTCCACGCGATCGGCGTGAGCCTCTTTTGAGTCAAGCATTGTTCAAGACACTCCCAAGAGACAGTTTACCGCAATGTTGCGTTGAAAGCCCCATCCCCTTGTGGGTGGGGAGCTTCAATGCCGCTACAAGCAATTGGTACGATCGCCTTGAATCTGCACCACCACTATACGATATTGCGGCCACTCAACTAGATCCGAGAAAGTTTTCTAAATTAGGTACTTCTACCCATTTGCCCAACTCGTTGGATTGATGGGTTAAATCCATCAATAACTGGGAGTAAACTCCTTCGCGCAAAGAAGGTGTTACGGCTGCACCAGCATCGATACCTTGCAGCCACCGATCGACAACTCTCATAAAAGGAGCTATTCTTCCATCTGTATAATTTTTAGGAAAATCTAACCTGTGGGGGATTTCTACTTCTGTTAAATTCTTTACTGCTGGGGAAGCCCAAAGACGAAAGCCATGCACATAGTCTTTTTGGTTATCGCTACCCAAGATTAATGTACCGCGATCGCCATACACTTCCACCCAATGTCCCCTGCCTTGATAAGTCACGGAACTAATGCAAATCTGACACGGCGTACCATCTGCTAATTCCAGCATTAGCATACAAGTATCGTCTGCATCTACCTGCTTCATTTTACCCGTCGCCGGATCGGGTCGAGTGGGGATAGATGTACTCAAGTTAGCAGACAACCGCCGCGCAGGGCCAAATAACCAACTGATATAATCAAAAGCGTGGGAAGCTACTGCTCCTAGTGCGCCGCCACCGAGGTCTTTACGAGCGTACCAATTCCAAGGGCGAGTAGCATCGGCGCGACTGGAAACTAACCAATCTATTTTAATTAAACGTTTCTGTCCGACATAATTTTCTGACAACAATTCGGCAAATCGCATCCACGCGGGTACGAAGCGAAATTCAAAATCCATGACTGCGATCGCACCCTTTTTTTTCGCCAAATCGTACAATTTTCTCGCTTCAGACGCCGATAAAGTTGTCGGTTTTTCTAATAACAAATGCTTCCCAGCTTGTAACACAGTCTTTGCCATTTCATAATGCAGAAATGGCGGTGTAGAAATACTTACAGCTTGCACTTCTGGCAGTGCTACAATATCTTCAACTGTGCAACAAGCGTGCGTAATATTTTGAGCGGATGCAATTTCTTTCGCCTTCTGCAAATCTCGATGATAAACTGCCACAATCTGAGTCCGTGGATGTTCTTGCAATCCTGGAATGTGGACTTTTTGACCGAAACCAGTTCCTACTACTGCTACATTAACAGTGTTTTTTTCTAAATTTTTTGTCATCAATGTCATTCCAGGTAAGATCAGTTTTCAGAGAAGAAGATTAGGCAACTCCGATATTTTTTATTTGATTAATCGAATTGTAAACGGATAACGATAAGCATAGCCACCCTTGGCCTTTACTGCGGCAAGAATGACTACAATTAGTTGAAATATGCCAATTACGGCCAGTAAGCCAATTAGCCCTATTCCAATTACACCCCCCGCTAGGATCAGCAATCCTCCATCGTTACTTGCTGCAACTCCGGCAACTATAAAGTAAATCACGGCTATAAATACCAAAACAATAGTTGCGATAAAGCCGTAGATGGTCATGGAAATTTGGAAATTCAGAGATTCTTTTCCCTGGTCATTAATAAAAGGATCTGCTTCTTTCTTTAGCACCCAAAATATGAGTGGCCCCACAATATTGGCAAAAGGTATGGGTAAGCCGATAATTGCTAACGGTATCCACGCCAGGGAAGCAAGATGACACCACATTGCCCACATTTGAGCTTGTCGATCGTCGTTATTTCCGGTCATGGCGGTTTCTCCTGTCGGAAGTTAAGGTTAATTAATCTCAAGTTGAGATGACTTTTGAATTGCGACGACTTTCTTCTGCTACCCATTCGATCGTCTGATAACCTAAACGAGTACCCGACAGTCGATCGATCTCCCTTACACCTGTAGGACTGGTGACGTTAACTTCGGTTAGGTAGCCACCAATCACATCAATACCAACAAAAATTAAGCCATCTCGTTGCAGCGTGGGTGCCAGTTGGGTACAGATTTCCCGTTCGCGATCGGTAATTTCCGTTTCTGCTACTCTACCACCAACTGCCATATTGCCGCGAAATTCCTTACCGGTGGGAATCCGATTCACCGCACCGATCGGTATGCCGTTGAGCAGGATAATGCGTTTGTCTCCCTCTTTGGCAGCTGGCAAATAAGTTTGCACCATCACCGGAATTCTACCTTGGAGAGTACTGAGTTCGACGAGCGAGTTAAAGTTGCGATCGCTCGGTTCTAAAAACAAAATTCCTTCCCCAGCTTTATTGCCCAAAGGCTTCAGAATTGCCGATCCTTTCGACTCCACAAATTTGCGGATCGTCTCTTTATCCGGACTGACAATAGTTTCTGGAATTGCGCCGGTAAATTGCAACGCATACATTTTTTCATTAGCAGCTCGCAGTCCTCTCGGTGCGTTGATTACCAGAGTTTTGGCTGGGTCGATGTAATCGAGAATGTACGTAGCGTAAAGATAAGGTACTGTTACCGGCGGATCGGTTCGCATGAACACCGCATCCATCGATTCTAAGGGTTGGAAAGTGCGATCGCCCACTTCGTACCAAGGCTGCTGCACTACCCACCGCCCCTCTACCAGTTCCACTGGGATGAGATGCACCCGTTCTAAAATCGCCCAAGCCTTGCCACTCACCACACTAAGATGACTGGCTTCCGTTATCCAAACCTCATGACCCATCTGCTGGGCAGCTTCCATCAGTGCCACGCTGGTATCGTGACCAGGATCGAGCCTGGAGATAGGGTCAATGATAAATGCAAATTTCATGCTTTTGTTAGTTGTCAGTTGTCAGTTGTCAGTTGTCAGTCGTCAGTCGTCAGTTGTCAAGAGAAATTGCCTAATGACTAAACTGATGACTAATAACTAATGACTATTGCAGCAGAGGATCGAGTTTGCCTGCTGCATCCAGCGCGTGGATATCATCGCAGCCGCCGATATGCTCGTCATTAATAAAAATCTGGGGTACAGAACGGCGACCGTTGGCCCGTTGAGCCATTTTAGCCCGCGCTTGCTCATCCCCATCGATAACGTATTCGGTAAACTCAACCCCCTTCTTGTTCAGCAAAGCCTTAGCACGGATGCAGAAGGGGCAACTTCTCCAGGTATAGATTTCTACGTTAGCGGCCATAACATCCTCAAATGTTAAGCAGTATTACTTTAACTTAATCTAGTCTACTTTCGATCGGTGACTGACATCACCCAACGCCACCATGAGGGAATGGCATTGCAAATAAAAAGCTTCTCACTTTATAAGATGTGAGAAGCTTTTTTTAAAGTACCTTTCTCTCTACAAGAGAGAACGCTTGTTCAACTGGCGTTGGCTAGTACTATTGATTTTCATTCCGTTTTTTGCCAAGACCCAGAGCTGCAAGACCGGTTAGCAAGAGTGCGCCCACTGTACCTGGTTCGGGTACGCTCTTAACCCCTGGTTGCTCAACTGGAGGAGCTGGTGGTTCGGCGGGAGGAGCTGGCGGTTCGGCGGGAGGAGCTGGCGGTTCGGCGGGAGGAGCTGGCGGTT
>NZ_JACJPW010000214.1 GCF_014696265.1 Aerosakkonema funiforme FACHB-1375
TGTCAATTTTTACAATACATTTGTACTATCCGTGGGTAGCGATCGCACTCCTGCAAGTGCCTTAACAAAAGTTCATACAGTGTCGATTACTTTTGTCCGACTACTTAATGGCTACCTTTACCGATACCTCATCGCCTCACCAAAGCTGACCGTTATGGAATGATGGCTGCAATCCTCGACGAATCCATCAGTGATGAAGAACGCGGTTGTCTCGATCGCTTGATTCGTTCTTTTAATACCCTTCAAAAGCAACTAGCTGAAAACCAATTCGATGATTTTGCTCTCGCTTAGGGAAATGGGTCACTCTGGGATAAACAAGCAACCGTTGTCTGTGATTACCTGTGCGCTCGATTTGTTTTTTAAGTCCCTCATAAGACTTTTTGTGTCTAGGGGCGTAGAACAGAGAGTACAGCTTTTGCTCGATTGAAATCGACGCTAGTTCGTTTTCATCAAAGCGAACATCACCCACGATAATACCAATCACTTGAAAAAGGGCATTGTTTGGCACTGAAGAGGCATCCCCTTCTAGTGAAGGTTCGGCTGGAGTCGGTGTAGCTTCTAGCTCCTGAGTAATATCTGGCAGAGGTGTTTTAGCTCGTTTGATCGGTGGTGGTAATTTCGTTGGCTTTGATTGCGCTCCAGATGGTTCAACTGGTGTGAGTGGCTCAACTGATGCGGATGCCTCAACTGATGTGGGTGCCGCCACTGGTGCGGGTGGCTCCACATCCTGTTGCAAAGACTCCGGTGCTGGCGGCGTTTGAGTAGACTTCTGTGACTTGAGCGCGATGATAGTTGGCTTAGTAGGTACAGATGCGATCTCGTTTGGTTTCGGCTTGGGTGATTTTCTGGCTGCCATTGTGGTTTTTTAATAGTTGAATGTCGAATAACGAATTTTCATAACCTCGACTGTCAAGGCTCTAAAGCAGGCGCGGGTAAGAAATTAAGCCATTGAGAATTGCTTTCTTAACAGATTAAAGTACAAATTTTGATATGAGGATTAACCAACAAATTAATCCTAGCCGGAAAAAGCGGCGATCTGGTGCGATCGGTATGGAGAGCCAAAGTAATATAGATAAAGTTTTCTGTGGGACTGAACCGCATTCTGTTCATTCACACATGGATGGAGAATAGAAAATGATGAACGAACAAGCGACAGTTAGTGCAATAGGCGTATGAAAGCGTATCTACACAACGAACTTGATTATTCTTCTAAGTTCTCTGGTAATACTTTTGAGAATTGGCAAGCGCATACTGTCGCGATCGCGTAGGGTGAATACGATATCTAAAATCATCGATAGTTAGGCGCTGAAGCCT
Organism: Aerosakkonema funiforme FACHB-1375; assembly: GCF_014696265.1. Classification (GTDB taxonomy): domain Bacteria; phylum Cyanobacteriota; class Cyanobacteriia; order Cyanobacteriales; family Aerosakkonemataceae; genus Aerosakkonema; species Aerosakkonema funiforme_A. The sequence goes on from NZ_JACJPW010000214.1 coordinate 1,315, forward strand.
CCATCAATCATCAAGTTTGCGCCTGTAATGTAACCTGCTTCAGGACTCGCTAGATAAGCGACCATGCCCGCAACCTCTTCAACAGTGCCATAGCGGGCGACTGCGATGTGCTTCGTAAGCATTTCAGCAAATTCCCCAGTTGGAGGATTCATTTCCGTCGCGATCGGTCCTGGCTGCACGTTATTGATCGTAATGCCTTGCGGTCCGAGATCCCGGGATAGCCCTTGTACCAAACCTTGTAAAGCGGATTTGCTCATCGCATATACACCACCTCCTGGAAAGGGCATCCGTTCGGCGTTGGTGCTGCCAATGTTAATGATGCGTCCACCTGCTTGCATATGCTTGGCTGCGGCTTGCGTTGCGACAAAGACAGCACGCACATTAACGGCAAGGGTGCGATCGAAGTCCTCCAGTTTGAAATCATTTAGCGAAGCGATTGCCAGCACACCAGCACTATTAACCAGAATATCAATGCCGCCTAATCGATCCACCGTTTGCTCAACCGCAGCGACTACCGCACTAGCATCAGCACTGTCAGCTTGGATGGCGACAGCCCGGACACCTAACGCCTGTGCTGCCTGTGCAACTTCATTGGCTCGAGCGGGTGAACTGCTATAGGTGAAAGCAACATCAGCGCCTTCACTGGCTAAACGCTTAACGATCGCTGCCCCAATACCGCGACTGCCACCCGTGATGAGTGCGCGTTTGTTCTTAAGTGTGTGATTCATATTCAATGCTTGATGTCAGAACGTTGGTTTCCGGTTCAACGGTTGGTAATACTTTGGTTGCTACCCAAAGCGTGTGAGGACTACCCGCCAACATACTATCCATTAAATCGCAAATATCTTCACAAAGATGGCAAAATAACTTAATAATTTTCTGGCTGGAAAGCGTTGCTCTGCCGTTAAATGAGTAAAGAAAAAGTAGGATTAGGCCAGAATTGGGACAAAGTTCCCAAAAAAAGCCAAAAAAACAGCAGATGTCATGTATAGGAGAAAAAGGGAGCGTAAACAAGAGAAAAATCTAAGCCCCCAGCGATACCCGTTTCTACGTCTAAAGATATAAGTTTATTTAATGAAAAGCTATTAAATTGAACAATTAATTCAGATAGAAACTTATGGCAACTGAGCAAGAACTTCAATCTCTTTTTAATACCTTAGATAGAGATCGAGACGGCAAAGTCTCCATTCATGAGCTTTTTTTAAGCCCTGGTTTAACTGCAATCATCTCGGCTGAAACAGGTATGAGTAGTCCCCAGGAATTGCTAGCTAGGTATGGAGATAAAGACGGTAGTATCACCTTTGAAGAGTTAAAGGAAGTAGTTAAGAAAGCAAATAATTTAACCTAGCTGTCGCGTCACACACTAAATAGGTTCTGACGCAGATTTGGTGAAATGGGCATTGAGCCAATCATATCTAGTGCAGCGGGGCAGAAATAATCCACCAGTTCAAGTGGGCTGTGGGTAGCCCTGGAATTGCCAGACAAAAGGTTTGGCCAAAGTAAGGACTGAGGATTTGACATGAGAGCAATATGCCAATTACCAATTAATGTTTGAGTTCCATGCCTAATGTACTCGAATTCTACCTTTTTCACCTGTTTAAACTTCATCCGACTCATCGGATGAAGCCTTTATAATGCTTGAATTCCAGTCATTTCATCTGTACTAATCAGATGAATTCCTTGGTTAAATAATTCTAATGCTTGTTGATGCAGTTGACAAATTTTGGCTACTTGTTGTCTAAATTCTTCCGGGTCATCTGGATTGCTATTTAACCAATAACGATGACGATGGGGTTGTAAAGTTGCCTCTTTTTAAAAAACGCCCGACGCTGCGAGGTGAAATATTTTCTACAATTGAACGTTTGATCGCATAAGAGTGGTAGCTCTCCTGGTGTCCAATGACTGACTGGACGTTCTGACTCCACTGGTTTTTCACAAGCGAGCGCTACTATCTGTATCACTTGCTCGGTGCTGAAGAGATTGGGCGTACCCTCGCGTACTTGGTCGCTTAAGACTACAATTAGATTTAATATTCCAGGAGATAAATATATATACTTAGACATTTTCTCATCATTCAATTGACAGATTAGAGCCCAAATCATTTTAGAGAAGATGTTGGGTGTTTGATTTCTGCCCTTAGAATTAGGAATTACAGGCAGAAAAATGAAAATATAGAAGATAATGGATGGCTAATCTTTGCTTTACCCGCCTCCAGGCTGCACTTCAATAAATACACTTAATTATGAAGATTTTGACTTCATTGGTGACGGCAATGCTACTTGCAGGTTCTACCATTGCACTACCCGTTCAGGCGCGACGGCATCAGGATTACAAGACTCAATCACTCAGCGATCGAAGCCTCTCATTCGATCGCCCATCACCAGCCAGTGCATCGAACGCCGATTCTACTTACCACGCTACTGGTGCTCGAAAGGCAACCGTGTTCGCTCCCCCATCTAACGTTCGCGATCGACCAAACGGTAATATTGTCTGTAGGATTACCACTCGTCGTCAGATAAACGTCTATCGATTCTATGACAATAGCCAACAGTGGCTTTCCACCGATGCCTGTGGTGACGATCGGTACGGCGTGATTCATATCAGCCAGATTCGCTTTTAAACCGCGATCGCACCTCAATTAAACCGTTAAATTCACAAAAGCAGTGATAGTAAAAGCGATCGCATTGGTGTAGATAATCAGCAAGCCGTGCTACCAAATCGATCTGAAGTTGTCATAATATTGCACGCGCGATCGCTAAACGTTGTCGCTGTCCGCCTGATACGCCGATTAGAACGAGGAGAATCGCGATCGCTTTTAATTGTGGGCGGAAGTAGGAGATCGATCGCACGACGATCTGTATCAACGAACGTTGGTTTATCGTGCAAGATATAAATTGCTGCATAAAAAAGAAATGTAGTTTCTCATACAGAATTCCCGACTGAAGATATTTTTGCTACAAAACATACGCAAACACGTAAAACAACGCGATCTTCGTCTACCAGCTCGGTCACGCTTTCCAAACGCGCAACCATGAGAACGGTGTCAGCCCGAACGCCGTCTCCGGTATCTAGAAAATCGCGGGCATAGAATAGATACCACTGTCCATCATCATCCCGAAACCAGCTCTAAGGCCGGATAACTATTAGCTCAAGTTAATATTTATAATATTTAGGTAATAGTAGTAAGTACTAGAAATTTAAAGATTACTCCGGAATATTTTATATTTGTCTTGTCATCTGTTATTACATATATCCATAAATAAATTGGTAATAATAAAAGTTATCCGTTCAAACCAGATAGGTTACAATGGTTTTTGACTTGATTAACATATTGCCTGTTTACTGTCAAGGTTGCGCTCGGTTCGCCACTCTATTTACAAGGTGATTTCGCTATTCAGCCGAATAACACTCGCTCAAAGATACTAAAATATATCCCACTGTTGTTTGGGTACCATCAGTTAGCACAAGTCTGGCTGAACCTTCGATTTGAGCGACAAATGCTTCCATGCGATCGCGCAACCAAAATAATTCTAATCCCCGCAGTTTCCCTTTCGACCCTTGCAAGCCATCCGCACCCTCCAACTCCAGTCGAGTAGGATGGGGTTTAGGCCAAGATGCCAAATTTGGCGGTCGGCGATAGATGGGATAGCGATACTCTGAGGTAGGATAACGACTGGCAGTATAAACTGGCTCATAGTACGCAGTAAACAAAACACTGCCAAAACCGTCTTTACCGACAGACTGATAAAACACAAATTCCCGTTTCACAGCTGCCTGAAGTTCTTGAGGCGAATTAGACTTTAGCACTAATTCTCGGAATCGCTTGAGACTGTTTTTGACGCGAGAGCGTGTAATTTTTGTAACTCTATAGCGTCGGTAAGCAGTAGCCGCAGTAGGAGTTTCCAGGTAACGCAAACTTTTATTGATCGCACTTAGTAGTGCTTGCTTGTCTTTTTGCTCACCATTTTCACCCCAAATCTGTTCATCCAAACCCCAGATGCCTGAATGACAACAAACCTGAAAAGCCGACTCTGGGACGGGTAAGAGCGGTACGCCGGATGGCGCTGGTAACTCAAAAATGGGCATATCATATTCGGGGATAGCCGAATATTCTGGCTGTTTCTGTTGGACTCGCTCGACCGCTTTATTCCTAAAGGGTTGTATGCAGCCTGAAAGAGTGATTAGAATCGACCCCAAACTGAGGGTGATAAAAACAAGTTTCCAATTCATTTACGAAAGAGCGATCGAGTGTTGAAAATAGGCTGTATAAGTGTCTACTATCAGGTCAATAGACTCTACAAACGGTAATCGTGCGCTCGGCAGACTGTGATAGTTATGGAAGAACTTCAAATCTTCCCCATAATTAACGATCGCGCTACTGACGAAGATGTCCCCATCCCATAATATTAAGTAGTCGGACAAAAGTAATCGACACTGTATGAACTTTTGTTAAGGCACTTGCAGGAGTGCCTTCGCACAGCGTGCCGTAGGCATATCGTGCATCGGCACAATTA
>NZ_JACJPW010000215.1 GCF_014696265.1 Aerosakkonema funiforme FACHB-1375
CTCTTTCCCTCGCCCCGACGGCCTAACCCCTAGCCCCGGCCCATCAACCTGTAGCGTACACTTTCCGCTATTTTTTGGCCGAGATATTCTGGAATGATGTTTTCATTCGGGCCAAGCAGGTATAAAATCAGACGGGTTCGCCCGCGCCATACGAGTAAATTAGCGCTGATTACCAACAGATCTTCTTGCCAGATGGCATACATTACCTTATAGAACAAACCGGGCTGGTTATCTGCCTCAATCAGCAGAGCGGGCAAATGGAAAACCTGATCGATGTGGAAGTCAGTTTCTACCTGCTCTAAGCCTGCATCGAGATTGAATTCCACAGCCAACATTTCTTCCACCTCAAACCGCCCTGCCAGCGCCTCTCTAATGGCGCGGCAGACATTTTCCGCTGTTTTCTCAGTCAAAGCTTTACTGCCACGGGATACTACCAGCTTAATAAACACCAACATCGGTGGGCGGATCTGACCGTATAGGCTAAGACTGTGGATAGTCAGCCCGTAGGCAGCCAGCACACCAAAAATGTCGCTGAGTAGGAAAGACTGATTGCGGTAGGCGAAATAGAGAGCAGTTTTGTTGCCCTCCGGTTTCATTTCAATTACAGCTCGCCTACTTTTGTAGAGCCGATAGGCTAGCCTTAAGTTTTGCAGTTGGCTCTCACTGCTGACAAATTGCTCATAAAACTGAGGAAACGACCGATTAAAGCGTTTCAGCAGTTCGAGGGTAGATGATTTTAAGCCCTGGGCCATCATTTGGGGTCAAACTCGCCTGCCAGGTCAAAGGCCAGCAAAAAGGTACATTTCAACATTTGATCGATTCGATCGACTAATTTCCTACAGATGGCTGCACAGTAACAGCCGTCTGCCGATCGACCAATTTGGTAAAATCAGTCGATCGCTGAGGGGAAGACGAGAGATATACTAGCTAGTACGGCCATCCAACTTCCTTACTACTACTACAATAATCACGCCTGCATGGGTTTTTGGAAAAGCTGGTTTAGCGACTCTGATGCTGCCTCGACAACTGGGGCCATCCAAATGGAAGAAGATGTGGTTCCAGTCAATGGCGATCGAGCCAACCGGAACGGTCGTATCTTTTTCAGTACCGATCGGGATATCGACCTCTACGAACTAGAAGAACTCTGCGATGCGGTGGGTTGGTCGCGCCGCCCGCTGCGTAAGGTCAAAAAAGCCATTCAGCATAGTTTCCTCGTTACTTCCATGTGGGAAGTGCGAGGCAACCGCCGCCGTTTGATTGGCTTTGCCCGCGCCACCTCCGACCATGCCTTTAACGCTACCATCTGGGATGTGGTCGTTCACCCAGAGTTCCAAGGCAAAGGGCTGGGAAAGGCGTTGATGAAGTTTACGATCAAAAAACTTCGCAGTGAGGACATTAGCAACATTACCTTATTTGCCGATCCTCATGTCCTAGATTTCTATCGCGGTCTGGGATTTATTTCTGACCCGGAAGGTATTAAGGGAATGTTTTGGTATCCTAACTGAGTAAAATACTCACTTTCGCAACCGATAAAAGTCGGTTAAGAGGTTCTGAGTTCTGGAAACCCTTGATTTTACGACCTTCTGGCCCTAGCCCCCAGCCTCTAATCCTGACGCCCTAGATAAAATTTTTCATCCTTTGCCCCCAATTGCCAAAAAGTCAGCTATAATAAAATCTGCGCGTCGGGATGTAGCGCAGCTTGGTAGCGCGCCTGCTTTGGGAGCAGGATGCCGGAGGTTCAAATCCTCTCATCCCGATTTTACGACCCACTCACAGCGATCGTCTCCAGTACCTTGATACTACCGGTACTGTCAATCGTCCAGACATCGTAACTGCCCGTCACATCTCCTTGGGCATTGATGTCCACGCTGCTGCTAGCTCCCTGATAATCGATATCCTTGCCCTCGCGAATTAGGGATAGAGCTTGACAAACATCAGTGACTTGTTGTCCAGGTGGGTTGGCAACTTCTGGGATTTTGTCTTTGATGGCAGAACCGCTGGGAGATTTGGCAGCTTCAGCAGCTAGAAGCAGAAGCGCAGTTGCATCCCAGGTGTTGGCGTCAAAAATTCCAGGTTCGCGATTGAAAGCGGTTTTGTAGCGATCGAGAAACGCTGCCAAAGCTGGCCCTCGCGTATTGGGAGCTGTGCCAATAACGCCAGCCGCGATATATTGACCGGCTGTATTTTTCCCGACCAACTGAGGTACTTTGGCATCTTTCATACCCTCAGTTAAGATAACTTGCGTTTTCTTTCCCAGCAATCCCTGTTGGTAAGCAGCTTTGAGGATTAAACTACCAGTTTCTGGATATCCAACTAGCAATACAGCATCCGGACTACCCCCAAAAGCCGCCCCTACTTCTGACTCGAAAGTGGAAGCGGTGGGAGGATATAGAACGGGTTTATCTCGATTGACCACTTTGCCACCCAAAGCTTCAAACGCTGTCATAAAAGATTGGGCCAAGCCCTTGCCATAATCGTTATTGATAGCCATAACCGCCACAGACTGGAATTTTCTTGCTTTGGCCAATTTTGCCAGTGCTTCACCTTGAAATGTATCCGGCGGTGCGGTGCGGAACCAAAACCCCTTAAAATCGCCTTTTTTTGCTCTTTCGCTAAAAATCGGACTGGTACTGGAAGGAGAAATTTGCACGACTTGATTGCGAACGGCAATATCAATGGCGGCGCTGGAAACGGCGCTGCCAGCAGCACCCACCACACCGGCAACGCGATTCACTTCTGCTAGTTTAGTCATTGCTGCTGCACCGGCGGCGGGTTGAGTTTGATCGTCTTCCGAGATTAGTTGTACAGGCTTACCCAAAACACCGTTACAGCCGTTAACTGTTTTAACCAAAAGGCTGGCGCTATCCTGCATGGGAGAACCAAACTGAGATAAGTCTCCGGTGATGGGTAAGAGGGTGCCAATCTTAACTCCACCGCTGCTATTTTGAGTCTGACAGGCAGAGGGAAGCAGTAGCAGGGCAATGCCTGCGGTAAGTTTTGCTAATGTCCGTTTTACGGACAACCGACTCGCCTTTGCGATGATAGATTGTTTGTATTTCTGCATAACGTCAAAGAGGGAAAAATAAGGATTTACAGTCATTTTGCATTTTGGAACTCTTGGTGCGATCGCAGAGTCAACCAAGACAGATATCCCACAATATGCGATTAGCAGCGGGAGGATGTCAAATCAGCCAAAATTATAAATCCTACCAAAAAAATCTCACAGCGAAAATCTTGACAGCAAAATTTATCGAAAATCGGCATCTGCTACACTATTAACCGCGCTAGGATAAAGCAGACTGGGAGCTATGTGAAATAAAGCAATATCCCTGGCACAGCTTAGCTTAGCTGAGGAGTGTCAATACTAAAAACTAAACAGCCACTACATTCCAATTAAAAATGATTGCGATAGTATACCTAGTTAAGCGCTGTGCAATTTTTTCTAATATGGCATTATTTCAGGAGAGGTTATGAAATCAATTTTTCGCTGGGGTGCAACCCTGGGTTTGATTGGCAGCACTCTATTAAGCACTTTGTTTGTTGACAATCTGAGGGCGCTTGCCTTAACGCAAGAGGAAATTGTCCAAAAGCTCAGACCGATACCAGTATTTATTGTTGCCAATCCACAATCTGGCGAACTGCTGGTCGGTCGCGTCAATAATCAACAGGGCGGGAATGGTGCCAACGCGCAGAACAATGTTTCTGTAGCTCGCATTTTTGTCAGCCAGCAGGATGCTCAGGCTTTTTTGAACAAGCTGAGAACTGAAAGACCGGAACTGGGAAGAAATATGCAGGTAATACCCAGGTCGCTAGGAGAATTGTACCAGCGGGCGCAAGAGAATAAAAACCAGTCAGAACGTTTGGTGTTTGATGTGGTGCCGGTGCAGCAACAGGTAGATTCGGCGTTGGCGCTGTTGCGCCAGAGCGGTCAGCAGGATAAGAATTTTGATGGGGTACCTTTGTTTATTGCCAGAGGTGGGCCAGACAAAGGATACATCACCATGCAGGTTCCAGAAATGGGCGAACAGCAGATTATTCCGGTATTTTTCAGCAAGGAAGATGCCCAGAATATGCTGAATCAGTTTAAGCAACAAAATCCCCAACAAGCTTCTAATGCTGATATTCAGGTGGTGAATTTGGAAGGGGTGATTCAGACTTTGTTGAGCAAGAATGACCCCTGGCTAAACCAATTAATGTTGGTTCCCCCTCCGGAGGCTAGACAATTTTTGCGATCGCTCCAACAACAATCTTCCCCCCAAAATCAAAATCGTCCCGCTAATCGGGGAAATAGTGCGCCTGCTCGCAACAATAATCAATCGGCACCTGCAAATAGACAGCAAAATCGCTAATTTGTCAAGGGCGATCTGTGAGATGCGAGTAGTCATTTAGCGATGGCGGACGATCGAAGTGTTTCGGGTTTAGAACTGTGGCGGTGGCGTCAGAATGCTTTGGCGGCGGCTAAAGCAGCTGATGTCCCGCTGACAGAAGTGGATTGGATGTTGCAGGAAGTAGCTGGGCTCGATCGCTTGACGCTGCGTTTAGAATCGTACAAGGATTGGCCGAAAATTAAATTAAAGTTGCCGCTACCGGAGTTAAACCAGCTGTGGCAACGGCGTCTGCAAGAGCGCTTGCCAGTACAATATGTAACTGGTATCGCTCCCTGGCGACATTTTAAACTGAAGGTTTCACCAGCAGTTCTAATTCCCCGTCCGGAGACGGAGTGCCTGATCGATTTGGCGATCGCATCTGTCAAAAGACCGGACTATTCAAGTAATAGCTATTCTCCCGCTCTCCCGCTCTCCCGCTCTCCCGCTTTGCCCCATTGGGCAGATTTGGGAACTGGAAGTGGTGCGATCGCGATCGGTTTGGCAGATGCCTTTCCGGATGCTACTATTCATGCTGTAGACAAAAGCGCAGCCGCTCTGGATATTGCTCGCGAGAATGCCCAAACTTTGGGATTTGCTAATAGAATTAATTTTTATCGAGGTTCCTGGTTTGAGCCTTTGGAACATCTCAAAGGCAAGCTGAGTGGTATGATATCGAATCCACCTTATATTCCCAGGGAGATGCTGCCAAGTCTGCAAGCGGAAGTAACCAAACACGAACCGCACCTCGCCCTTGATGGTGGAATTGATGGTTTGGATTGCATTCGTCACTTGGTAGAAAAAGCACCGGAATATTTGCGTCCTGGTGGTTTATGGTTGATTGAAATGATGGCAGGACAGGCGGATGCTGTCGCCGAGTTGCTGGAACGTCAGGGAAGTTATTGTGAAATTCAGATATTTTCAGATTTAGAGGGAGTCAATCGATTTGCTTTGGCTTATCGCTGTTAATATTCTACGCTTTTCATGCGTCAATTCGCTGTTAAAAGAGTCATATCGTGTCCGGTTACCGAAAACCGTGCGTGAAAGCCCCTGGCTTTAGACATGGGGATGAAACGCACCTGGCGATTTTAATCGCCGTCAAGTCCCTGGTTTCCACTTCTGATTCTCAAT
>NZ_JACJPW010000216.1 GCF_014696265.1 Aerosakkonema funiforme FACHB-1375
GCCCCTAGCCCCTAGCCCCTAGCCCCTAGCCCTAGCTATACCTCCCGAAATCATGGCTAAAACCAAAAAAACCACAACCGCCATCAACCTTCGCGATCCCCAATATTACTTCAGCCGGGAATTGAGCTGGTTAGAGTTCAATCACCGGGTTCTCCACGAAGCGATCGATCCCCGCACTCCCCTGCTAGAACGCCTAAAATTCATGGCGATTTTCAGCTCGAATTTAGATGAGTACTTCATGGTTCGCGTCGCCGGTCTCAAGCAACAAGTAGAAGCAAACGTAAGTCGCCCCACTCCCGACGGTCGGACACCCAGCGAACAACTCGATCTGATCGGTCAGCGGCTGCGCCCCCTCGTTACCCAACAGCATCAACACTTCGAGCAAGAATTGCGACCCCAACTGGCTAAACGCGGAGTCCATATCCTCGACTACATGGACTTAAATCAGGAACAGCGCATTTACCTGCAAAATTATTTTGAAGAGCAAATTTTTCCCGTACTGACTCCTCTTGCTGTCGATCCCGGTCATCCTTTTCCTTATATTTCCAATCTCAGTCTCAATCTTGCCGTCGTAGTTCAAGACCCGGACACCGGAGAGGAATTGTTTGCCCGCGTTAAAGTCCCGAAGATGTTGCCCCGGTTTTTACGATTGCCGGAAGAATTGCGGGATAGTACCGATATCTGGACGGGAGTTCCTCTGGAACAAGTAATTGCCCATAATTTGGCATCATTGTTTCCCGGTATGAATATTCAGGAATGCCATCCGTTCCGAATTACTCGCCACGCCGACTTGACAGTAGAAGAAGACGAAGCCGAAGATTTGCTTTTAGCGATCGAACAAGAACTCCGCAAACGTCGCTTGGCAGGATCGGTAGTGCGTCTGGAAATTCAAGCCACTACCTCCGATCCGGTACGCCAAACTTTAATGCAAGAATTATCTTTGAACCAGAACCAAGTCTATGAAGTAGAAGGTTTGCTGGGACTGGGCGATTTAATGGCATTTATGGAATTGCCCCTACCAGAACTCAAAGATCCTGCCTGGACTCCAGTAGTACCCCCCCGCGTGCGCCGCATCGTCGAACCCGATGGGTCTCATTTCCAAAGGGATACAGAAGAAGGAGAAGATTTTTTCAGCGTCATTCGCGCCTCGGATTTGCTGTTACACCACCCCTATCACTCTTTTGCCGCTACCGTGCAGCGCTTCATCACCCAAGCCGCACACGACCCAAACGTTCTGGCGATTAAAATGACTCTCTACCGCACTTCTGGAGATTCGCCGATCGTCAATGCTTTGATTGCAGCCGCAGAAAATGGCAAACAGGTGGCGGTGCTGGTAGAACTCAAAGCTCGCTTTGATGAAGAAAACAATATCATCTGGGCACGCAAGCTGGAACAAGCTGGAGTTCATGTCGTGTACGGTTTGGTCGGTTTGAAAACTCACACCAAAGTCGTACTGGTAGTACGTCGGGAAGACGATCGCATTCGCCGCTACGTCCACATCGGTACTGGCAACTATAACCCCAAAACTGCCCGTATTTATACTGATCTGGGATTGCTAAGCTGTCGTGAAGAATTGGGAGCAGATCTGACGGATTTGTTTAATTATTTAACAGGTTACTCGCGACAGCGGTCTTACCGCAAGCTGATGGTAGCACCTGTAAACCTGCGCGATCGCATGACTTCTCTGATTCTGCGAGAAGCGGAACATTGTCAAAAAGGTCATTCCGGTCGCATTGTCGTCAAGATGAACTCACTGGTCGATCCCAAGATTATTGCTGCTCTCTACGAAGCTTCCCGTGCCGGCGTTCAAATCGATGCGATCGTGCGAGGAGTATGCTGTCTGCGTCCGGGCTTACCAGACGTGAGCGAAAATATCCGCATTATCAGCATTGTCGGTCGCTTTTTGGAACACTCGCGCATCTATTATTTTCATAATGCAGGTCAAGAGGAAGTCTACATCGGCAGCGCCGATTGGATGACTCGCAACCTCGATCGCCGCGTAGAGGCGATCGTAGCTGTAGAAGATGCAAATCTTGCCAAAGATTTACAAGAAATTTTGGGAATTATGCTCGCAGATAACCGCAAAGCTTGGGAATTACAGCCTGATGGCAGTTACATCCAACGCCGTCCCACCGATAGCGCCAGCGAGCAAAATGCACAAGCCATTTTGATGGAAATGGCTCTTTCTTCAGGTGGAACAGCTTAAGGTTTAGCTACCAAGCTCTGGAATCTCAAAAACAGACGATATAGATAATTTTGGCACTCAAAACTCTCGAAGGGCGGGATTCCCGCCTTTCTTTTCCATTGCTCGATCGCCTCATACTCTTTGCCGTAATTACCAATTTCCAACCGTTCCAAACATCTGGGGCAACGTTATACCCGTGAATATACGTAAAATAAAGCGATCTTCTGCGCCCAGTCAAAAATTAACCGCAATTACACCGAAAAAAATCGAATTTAAACATCAGTATTGTTACGTTAAGCATTTCTTAAGAATTAAATCTTTATATAACATGGTATGGAAGCTTCTCTAACAAGTAAAGAATTAATTTATTGATTCGCTCAAATGATAGATGAAGCAGACCGATAAGCAAACGTACACTGTAACCATGTCTGACATTAGAAAAGCATCTGAGGTCGTAATGTTGTCCTGTTGTGATAGTTCCAGTTTACGAGTCCTAGTGGTTGACGACCACGAACTCACTCGGCTGAGCTTGAAATTTGCCCTTTCCAGCCAAAAAAATATCGAGCTAGTTGGCTTGGCCTCTAACGGCCAAGAGGCGATTAGAATGGTGGAAAACCATCGCCCTGACGTGATCATCCTCGATTTGCAGATGCCAGTCATGGATGGTTGGAGCGCTTCTAGATATATCAAAAGTATGTATCCCCAGGCCCAAATCATCGCTTACTCAGCCGTGGAGGAGCAACAAGCTACCGCCACGAACCCAAAGCCAAGCGTTGATGCCTTTTGCAGCAAAGAAACTGCCACCCACGAACTGATTGAGCTAGTCAAGGAATTGGGGAATCGGAATGGCAGTGGTACTTGATGGTGTTAGCGGTTGCCAAGTTTGACACTCCCCCGCATAAATCACGGGGGCTTTCCGCATCACGCCATACCTGGTTACCAGGCAGGGCTATGAGCAGTTAACTTACTTCCGCATCGGGAAAAGTGCGTTTAAATTCATCGATCAAATCGTCCATTTCTTCCAGCGCTTGGTTGACATCAATTCTCAGAGTTCCCAAGTCTGGCTGTTCCAGAAGCCGTAACAAAGCTTCGCGCTTGCTTTCAATCAAGGAAATTCGTTCTTTAATTGTTTGTGGCTCCATCATATTTTTTTTTCGCTCGCTTACACCTCAAGTTTAAAAGAGAGTAGCGGTCTGTCGATCGCATCTCCCCTCTTTACCGCAAAAAAGGAGGCCGATCGGTATCCGTATGCTTGTTTTTGCTCGATTCGGCAATAAACCGCTTGAGTGCTTTTTCCCGATTTTTCATAAACGCCGCCCAAAACCCAGGTTGAAACTCATCCATAGTTTTGGCAAGAGCCCAAACATCTACCGCTAGGATATTATAAAGCGTTTCGTCCTCCCGCTTGAGCGAGTTGATCTGCTCTAGTAAGGTACGCTCTTGAGTGCCATTCTGATTTCCATCTCCAGTCATGTTTAAGCCCACACTTTAAAAATTACGGCGATGAGTCAGGAACTTTGTTGTGGAGCAAACCATCTGGATGAGTGTTGACTCGGCTTTGTTGACATAACGCTGCTCTTAAAATATTTTTGTTGGTTTTGACATCCCGCTCTTCCACATCCCCACAGTGAAGACATCTGGGAAAGCCGGGATCTCGGGAATGTTTCAGAATTTCACCAGAACAGGAACATTCCTGGAAAGTGTAATGAGGTGCCACAGCAATTACCGTTACACCAAAAATCTTTCCCACATACTCCAACCACTGACGAAATCTTAACTGGGCTATATCGGAAATCGATTTAGCTAGGTGATGGTTTTTCACCATTTTTCCCACTTGCAGATCTTCTAAAGCTACCAAATCGGGTAGGGTCGAGGGGAGATCGTAAATTTACGATACGTCTACCACTTTAAATTTACTTGGCTAAATCTAAAACACCAAGCTGTAGAGGCAGGGGTTTTAGATTTCATCCAAACCCCCTTATTCTATAAGGATTGGTGATTTAACTACCCAACTAATATGTTACGTCAAACTTCGTTGGCAACATTAGGCTTAAGTCTGGGCAGCATTCTAACTATAGTTGGATTTGCAGCTTACTTTGCCGATAATGCCACACTCAACCTAGTGGGATTCTTTTACGGCTTTCCTCTCCTCCTGGGAGGACTGGCTCTCAAGGCGAATGAACTCAAACCTATACCCTTTACTCAACCGACACCTCCGAACGTGCTGGAACTGCGAAAGCAGCAAGCGACCTTGACGCAAAACAAGCTTCGCAAAGATTTAACTCGCCACAGCTACGGTCAGGATACCCATTTCGACAGACCTCTCGCTCAGCTGGGTCTGAGCCCTTCCGACGAAAAACGGCCAACGATCGTCGGCCTGCGAGAAACTGAAGTAGACAGTGCTTACGCTTTGGTGCTGGAATTTGAGTCCCCCGACCTACCCCTCGAAGTTTGGCAAGAAAAGCAGGCAAAAATGGAAAAATTCTTTGGCCCTGGCGTGCGAGTTGAGTTGACTCAGCCAGAAGCCTCACGCATCGATTTAACTCTGATCGCGACACCTATAGAAGCTCCGAACTAGGGACGGAAAACTTAGGGAAAATTTTGACTTTTGACTTTTGACTTTTGACTTTCCCCCGCTCCTCACTTTTCCAAGCGCACGGCATACCACTGTAGGTACTGCCCTGGCCCAACATCCAGATCGCAGGATGTATCGAGCAAATACTGAGCTTGAGACTCCAGAGATGTAAATTTCTGCAAATCCCGTGGCAAATTATCCTGTCGCTGCGCCAAAATCTGCTTGAGCTTTTCTAACAATTCCGACGGTGTAAGGAATTGCTCTGGTTGGTTTGGTTCCAGGACGACAAAAGCATCCTGTTGGAACATCATAGGATCGGGCATCTTTGGTTCTTTATAACTTTATGAGGTTTGAACTGAGACAGATTCATTGCTTATGGTTAATTTTTCGCGGCAATAAATGAGCAATGAACTGCGAAAAAAGCAAGTAAAAGATTTCAATCTCAGGCCGCGCAAACTACAGGTATTTAAATGTAACTTGGGATCGGCAACTTGATTGTAGACTGCAAAATCGTAAAAAACTATAAAAAAAGTGCTTAAAGGGTTTACTATGAATCGTTCTGCTGTTGCGATCTTTAATCCGGTTGCGGGTCAAAACGACCCCGACCGAGATCTGGCTCAAATCAGAGAAATTTTGGAGCCAGTCATTGACCGAAAATGATGGGATTCAAGCCCCGTCCTTCTAGGACGGCTTTTCCTGATTCCTGATGTATTCTTTTAAAACCTCCAGTGGTGCGCCGCCAACCGATATA
>NZ_JACJPW010000217.1 GCF_014696265.1 Aerosakkonema funiforme FACHB-1375
GCCCCTAGCCCCTAGCCCCTAGCCCCTCTCCCTTCCCAATTAGCTACCTGGCAAACGCGGTTGTACGTATTTGGCAAAATTTTCGCGTCCGGATTCTAATTGAGGCGGAATGCCATTTGGATAAGTTTGAGCAACTAAAGCTTGCAGTTTTTGAACGCGGTTTTCTGGATTGGGATGAGTGCTGAAAAATTCCGGCGATTGACCGCCTTTGCGGGCAGATCCCAGGATTTGCATTACTTCGACAATACCTTGGGGATTGTAACCGGCTTGTGTGATGAAGCGAAAACCGAGTCGATCGCTCTCCAGTTCATCATCGCGTCCGTACCGTAAGCTTACCAGTTGGTTGACTGCTTGCGCGATCGCTGCCACTTGTTGAGCTCGTCTTTCATCGTCGCTTACCGCTACCCCAACAGCTGTTACCAGCGTTGACCCCAGCTGTTGTTTTGCCAGATGTTCCGCACCGTGTCGCGCCACTACATGACCGATTTCGTGTCCCAAAACTGCCGCCAGTTGCGCTTCCGAGGATAGGCGTCCCATCAAGGCGGCGGTGATGAAAATTTCTCCTCCCGGTAAGGCAAAGGCGTTGATGGTGCGCGGGTCGCGTAGCAGGTGGAAATCAAACGGATACTGCGATTTAGCGGCATCCGACCGTTGCGCCACTCTTCCTCCCACTCGATCGACATAATCTTGGAGTGTTTTGTCGGGGTACAAACCGCCATGTTTGGCGGCCATTTGCTGTCGCGCTTGCAGTCCCAGCGCAACTTCCTGACGCGGCGAGAGCTGTAGGCGCTGATTTTCGCCCGTAATCGGGTTATATACAGTGTGAGTGCAATAACCGATCAGCCCAAATGCGACGAGTATGACCGCAATTCCCAAACGCCACAGTTTTCTCACCGCTTTTCTCCCAACTGCTCGGTCAGAATTTTATCATACTTTTGGCAATAAAATTTCTGTCTTAAGGATACTGTTTTTTTGTTTTACCTTTCACGAGTTACAAATGATAGATAAACCGATGCGATCGCCTATTTTATCTTGACTGAATGTAGAGACGCTTCATGAAACATTTCTACATTGAGGAGCTAGTTAAATTATTGCTATCCAAAATGCCGAACTTACAATGGTTATTCCCAAACTCAAAAAGGCGGAAAAAACCATTTTTTTTATAAATGCGATCGCATCTTTTCATTGCTACTAAACTCATCCATATATTGATAAGTACTTCCCTATTATACAACCATCCATAGACGGATTATTTACTATCTCCAAAGTGCTACAAGTTATGTATTGCTAGATTTCAAACGGTGAAGCTCTCTGGATAACTCAAGCAAATTCATCTGTTTGGTAGTTACTTGCATTGAACAGAACTGTCGGGAGATATCTCTACTTATAAGATGGTTGCCAGTAGAGGTGTAAAATAACACAAAACCAGAATGTTTGGCGATGTAAAAAGACAGCTATAACTCCCACTTTCGTTATGTACTTGTTTCGCTCGATCTCAATAATTTAGGAGTTAGCAAAAAATGAATGATGGAAAAAAAGGCAAAATAGGCGTTTTGGTTGAAGAACATTTCGATGAAACTGAATATCGCCGATTTAATGAATTTTTCCCTCAACACGGCTACGATGTTGAGTATATTTCCAATCTTTGGAATCAGGAAAAAATCACCTTTAAAGGAAATGACCATACAGAGGAAGTAACCGTTACTGTTGATGTTAACGATATCGATCCCGCCGATTACAAAGGCATAATCCTCATCGGTGGTTACGCAATGGATCGTTTGCGATATCAAGTCAGTCCGAAACCAGGTGAACCGAATCAATCTCCAGCAGTAGAATTCCTCCGCAAAGCAGTACAAGCGATGGATGGTGGCGATCTAAAAGTTGGCACTATTTGCCACAGTATGTGGTTATTTTGTGCAGATCCAGAACTGATGAAGGGTCGCAAAGTTACCTGCGCTCACAACATCATTTGCGATGTTGAAAATGCCGGCGGAACGGTTATCTATGAAGGCGATAAAGCAGTTGCTACTTATATAGATGGTAACTTGATATCCGGGCAGCATCCAGGGGTTGTAGATGAGTTTATGAATCTCTTCTTGCAAGAAATTGAAAAGAAGGAAAAAGTAACTGCTTAAGTTCTCAATTTCTGCGATGAAAACTATCAGAGTTCTGGAAAAAACAGACGCGATCGCTAAAATTGCTGTATCTGGCAAATTATAGCCGTTCTTAAACGAAAGCAACACACCTGTAGGGTGCGTTAGCGCAAAGCTGACGCACCTTTCTCCGTAGTTAGTCTCCAGTTAGGTAAAATAAGGTAACATATAATACAATTATTTTTATTGGTAGAGCGTAAAATTACCCCAAAACAGTGCATAAACTCGGTTAAAGATTAGTAAAATATATTACAAATAATAAAAAGGTAAAAAATACACAATTTGAATTGAGGATTATGGGATACTCTGGAACACTAGAAAATAGCTATATGTAGTCGGATAGAAATCAAAGAGCATGAAGCTGGCAGCAAGAGTTGAGAAAGTTCAGCCTTCCCTAACGTTAGCGATCGCCGCCAAAGCGAAGGCGATGAAGGCAACGGGAATTGATGTGTGTAGTTTCAGCACTGGTGAACCGGATTTCGATACGCCAGAGCATATCAAAGCTGCTGCCAAGCAGGCTCTGGATGAAGGAAAGACCAAGTATGGCCCAGCCGCTGGGGAGCCGAAGTTGCGGGAAGCGATCGCTCACAAGCTGAAAACAGAAAATCATCTCGCTTACAGTGCGGATAACGTCATAGTCACCAATGGCGGTAAGCATTCTCTGTTCAACCTCATCCTGGCGCTGATCGACCCTGGCGAAGAGGTAATCATTCCCGCGCCGTATTGGTTGAGTTATCCGGAAATGGTGAGATTGGCAAGTGGCGAGCCGATAATCGTACCTACGGATGAGAAAAATAACTACAAAATTACGCCAGAACAACTGCGGCAGGCGATAACGCCGAAAACGCGCCTATTTATCCTCAATTCGCCTTCTAATCCCACAGGTGTGGTATATACGCCAGATGAAATTAAGGCGTTGGCGGAAGTGGTGGTGGAAAAAGATATTTGGGTTGTTTCTGACGAAATTTACGAGAAAATTATTTACGATGGAGCCGAACACCTCAGCATCGGTGCAGTTAGTCCCCAAGCTTTCGATCGCACCCTGATCAGCAACGGATTCGCCAAAGGTTATTCCATGACCGGTTGGCGGATCGGTTATTTAGCTGGCCCAGTTGAGATAATTAAAGCAGCCAGTACCATCCAAGGTCACAGTACCTCGAATGTTTGTACCTTTGCACAATACGGTGCGATCGCAGCTTTAACAAGTCCGCAAGATTGTGTAGAAGAAATGCGCCAAGCATTTGCCAAGCGGCGTCAGGTGATGTTGGAACGCCTTCGCGCTATCCCCGGTTTGAGTTGTCCCACACCCGATGGTGCTTTTTACTTGTTTATTAATATCAGTAAAACAGGCTTGACTTCTCTGGAATTTTGTGATGCGCTCCTAGAAAATCAGCAAGTTGCTGCTATTCCGGGTATTGCGTTTGGGGCAGATGATTGTATTCGCCTGTCTTACGCCACTGACATGAGTACGATCGAAAAAGGTATGGAACGGTTGGATAAATTTGTGCGATCGCGAATATAACATTTTGCCACCGCAGATGTAAGCGCAGTTTTCCTAAAGAGTACGCAGATGAACGCAGATCGATTTGTGTTCATCTGTTTTTATTTATAGCCAGAGCGTCACGGAAGAAAAGCCTTTCCACCTATTTAATATTAATATGTAAACGTGGTGCATTTGGAATTAAGTTTAATGGCAAATTTATCAGAACAAACTAAAGTCAACATTTTCAATCTACTGAAACGGTTGGGAGAAATGATTGATGAAGCAGGAAAAACAGAAACAGTAATTGCGGAACAGCTTGGCGAAACAGAAATAACCGTTTCGACACTGGATGACTTACAGAATGTGAGAGAACGGCTGAGAAATCCTTATACTCGTCTTTGTACTCTTTATCTCCAAATTTCACAATTTCAACCCACTGCTCCTGCGGCTGTGCTAGATTTACTATATCAGACAATTGAAGATGCTGAAGCTGCTATTGCTGCTTCAGATGCTAGTATTCGAGAAGCTAAAACAGATTTTGAATTACCATGAATCAGCAAAAAAAATTACCAGATCCAGAAAAATTAAAGCGCACACACGAACGCTTTCAGGAAGCTATCTACAAGCTTGATATGTTGGATTTGAAGTTGGCGCAATTAAACGCGATGATGGAAGCCGAACTGTGTCGCCAACAGTTAGAAAGACTTGAGAGAAAAAATAAGCAAAGGCTAGTTTCAGAAACCAAAGAGTGATAGTGCGGGTAGGAATTGAAAAAGAGCGATCGCACGATCGCTCTCTTCCCAATCAATTTACAATATCGTAGTCAAATCTGCTGAATAATTCGGGTTAGCAGCTATTGGCAAAATCACCGCAACTTTACTGTCTATTTAATATTAATATGGAAGAGTGGTGTATTTGAAATAAAAGTTAATGGCAAAGCTACCAGGAGAAATTAAAGCAACGATATTAAATCTGTTAGGACAATTGGCAGAATTGATTGATGAAGCAGGAGAAACAGAATTTGTAATTTTTGAACAGTTTGGGGAAACAGAGATAACTATTTCGGGACTGAATGAGTTACAGAATGTGAGAGAACGGTTGAGAAATTCTTATACTCGTCTGTGTAGGCTTTTTCTGCAAGTTTCAGAATCTCAGCCCACTGCCCCTGCTGCTGTGCTAAATTTATTGTATCTGTCCATCGAGGAAGGACAAGCTAACCTTGATGCAGGAGAGGCAAGCATTCGAGAAGCAAAAAGAGAGCTAGGCTTATTACTGGAGTTTAGACTATCGCACCCCAGGTGCGATAGTCTAAACTCTGATTTACAAGACGAAATAGCTCAGATGTTAGCTGAGCGAAAAAAGGCTAATTAAATTAAGAT
>NZ_JACJPW010000218.1 GCF_014696265.1 Aerosakkonema funiforme FACHB-1375
TAATTGTGCCGATGCACGATATGCCTACGGCACGCTGTGCGAAGGCACTCCTGCAAGTGCCTTAACAAAAGTTCATACAGTGTCGATTACTTTTGTCCGACTACTTAACTTCCCGCCGCCAAGTTCAACTTTAAGGTTTCTGCTGCTTCTCCATAGTTATCATCAATTGGATTAAGGATGAGATCGACAAAAGTTTGTCCGTCGGGAATAGTTAAAGTGCGAGTTGTTCCCGTACCGGAAATATTGCCGCCATTGGTGACGCTGAAGCTGTAGTCAACTGGGAAAGTGCCGCCTGTATTGCTTGTTACTGTGCTGCTGGGGTCGATGTTTAGATTTACAGTCAAATCGCCAGTGTTGGCAGTACCGCGACTGATGCGGTAAGTGCCTGTGTTACTGGCTGTTTCGTCAGCGTTGGCATCTGTAACTGTAAGGCTGATGGTAGTTAGGGAGTATTCAAAAGCACCGATATCAACGGCAGTACCGAAAATGCGGGGGTAGCCTGTACCTCGCTGATCGGTTGTGATGCCTGCGGGAACGCTAGCATTATTACCAGCATCAATAGCGGGACTGCCAGCAATTAGGGCGTGGGTTAAAGTGGAACCGCCATTATTAGCTAGGGTGGGATCGAGTACGCTGGCGGCAGTAACACCTGTAATATCGCTACCAAAACCGCTGCTGCTGCCAACATTCCCAATTATGTTGGCATTATTGCTGGTGAAAGTTCCCGAAACGTCCGCGTCAGTGGTGGCAGTGTTTCCAATGACGATCGAGTTTTTGACGGTAACAGTACCGCTTTCCACAAAAATTCCGCCACCAGTACTGGAATTGGCTGTGTTATTAAAAATCGTGCTGTTGACAATATTTAATTTTGCGGAATTACGGTTGCGGATAGCGCCGCCTTGACCGTTACCAATACCGCTGCCGTTATGAATGTTGCCGCTAATGGTGGTATTGGTTAGGTTTAATGTGGCACTCGCGCCATCGTTTTCGATCGCACCTCCCCCATCAACACTCCCGCCATCACCTTGGGCAGTGTTATTAGTGATAGTGCTATTTTGGATATTCATGGTGCCAAAATTGGCAATAGCACCGCCATCATCACCAGCAGCGTTGTTGCGTAGGGTGCTGTTGTTGATATTGACGATACCGCTAATGTTGGATATGGCACCAGCATCAGGTGCGGCACCAGTCGTAGAACCAGTGACGTTTCCATTTTCAAGGGTGACGTCGTTGAGAGTTAGTTTGCCTGAAGCTCCTCCAATCGTAAACAAACGGAAGGTTGTTGAGGCGCTGTTGTCTCGTGCGATCGTCGCGCCGTTGCCGTTGATGGTAATTTCAGAAGTAATTACCGGGAGACCGCTATTTCCCCAGTCGATACCGCTAAAGTAGTTGTATGTACCTGATGTTAGGGTGTAAGTACCAGCAGCTAAGTTAATCGTGTCAGCACCAACGTAAGCACCCGACTCGCTATTAGCATCATTAATTGCTTGAATTAATTCGGTAACGTTAGTGACGTTTATTGTAGTTCCCAAAACAGCGTTATAAGCTTCCATCACCCCAACTTGAAATGCTAGGGGTGCTTCAATTAGTCCGCTCTTAACTTCTAAATCCCAGTCCCCGTCAAGTGCAGCACTTCCGGTCAAGTCGTCGGATGCGGCAACATCTGCACCCGTTAATTCACTGAGTTGTTGTACAAATGCGATACCGTTGTCTCCGGCGGCAACATCGCAGCCGTAGAGAAAGATATCTCCATTAATACTTAGGGAATTCCGCCACTGTTGCAGCTGATTCGCGTATAGGTGGAGATTTTGCTCGTTCAATTGCGAGTTGCCAAATTGCAAGCTGCCGGGACTGCCGTGGGATATTATGTGAACTGCATTTATATTGTGGCGATCGGCTAAAATATCACTGATTTGATTTATTTCATCCCCCGTAGGATAGATAATAATTACATCGGTTCCCGGTGCAACTGCCGCAGCAAGGCTTTGATAGTCGGGAACTGTCGAATCAATGAAAACTATAGAGTTTGGCTGGCTGCTGGTATTGATGTTGTCTGGCATAGCGAAACCTTTTATCGACAAATTCCCGACACAAATAATAATTATTTCTATCAATTTAAAGATAAAAATTCCGCAATGCCGTTCCAGAACTTAGCAAAAGTTTATGAAATCTTGATAACTTACTTATAAGTATGTAATTGTACTGATTTACGAATTTAAATAATTCCCAAGATATAGCCGATCGCACATACCCAGGAGAGCAAAACTTAGGCAAATTTGAGCGTCGCAGCTTTCCGGATTCCTTCAACTTCCACTATTACCGACAACATTTGCGATTCGTTAACATTAAACGTTACCCAAATATCCAGTTCGCCTTGCGGACGTTTGGGTAAATCATAAATGCCGATCGTACCTATAAAGGTGTTGTTTTTCACGCTTGCATCGCACCCTTGGTAAATGTTAATATCAAGGCTTGTTTGATAGTCAGATGTGGTGCTGAAAACCTGAGTTTGTTGGCATGGGGTTTTGCGGTTAGCAGCTATCAGCGGGTAGAATTCTTTCTCTTTGATTTCGACACCGAGAGCGTGACTGGTGCGCGTGCGAATTTCAATATTTCTACCAAAAACTTCCGGGTTATCTAAATAAGCTGCATATATAGCTGCACCTTCTGCCACGCACAACCAAGGGTTAGTATTTTGATACACTTTTACCGCGCCAATAATGTCGCTGACTAACGATTTTATGCAGGGAATTTTGCTAGAACCGCCTACAAGAATGACGCGATCGACTTGCTGAGGCTGCATATTTGTTGTCGCCCACAATCGCTCCATTACGCGCTCAATTTTATCTATATAAGTTTGAATGCAACCCTCAAATTCCGAGCGCGTTACGATAGTATCTATATGTCTACCAGGAATAACATCAGTCACAGTAATGTACTCGGTTTGGGTAGCACTTAAAGTATGTTTTGCTTCTATAACTTGCTCCAAAATCTTCTGTCTGGCTTTGCGTTCTTCCAAATCAGTTAAACCATCTAGAGTTAAATCGGCT
Source organism: Aerosakkonema funiforme FACHB-1375 (assembly GCF_014696265.1). Taxonomy (GTDB): domain Bacteria; phylum Cyanobacteriota; class Cyanobacteriia; order Cyanobacteriales; family Aerosakkonemataceae; genus Aerosakkonema; species Aerosakkonema funiforme_A. Next base: position 3,051 of record NZ_JACJPW010000218.1, read on the forward strand.
TTTTCGAGCAAAAATTGAAATAAACATTCATCAAAATCCATACCGCCAAGTCTGTCGTCGCCACCCGTAGCCAACACTTCAAAAAGCAGCTTTTCTGGCGATTTTTCCAGTCGGAATAAGGTCAGATCGAAAGTACCTCCACCCAAGTCGAATACCAGAATATTTTCGGCAAATTTTTTGGCATTGCTAGATTGCACAATCTGCCAAGCGTAAGCGAGAGAAGCGGCAATTGGTTCTTGAATTAAACCGATACAGTTAATATTAGCAAGTTCGGCTGCTTTGCTGGTATTTTCGCATTGGTGCGCTTTGAAATAATAAGGTACTGTCACAACTGTAGCGCGACTGCGAAAAAGATTGGTTGGGCATTTTTCGGCTACATCTTTGTATAATCTCTCTAATATTCTCGCAGATAATTCTATTGGTGAAAATGCTTGTCCGGCGAGGACAATTTTTTGAGAAGCATCATCCATATAACGTTTGATACCGATTGCCATATTTTCTGGATAAATCAAACCTCTCCTGAAGGCAACTTTCCCCACTAAAAGTTCGTTTGTTTTGGGATCGAGGTAAACAACGGATTGCAGGGTATCTTCGCCAGTACGAGTTTGATATACTCTTGGCCCATGCCCATCCCAGCGTGCGATCGCACTAAACGTAGTCCCCAAATCAATCCCCAGAACTGGATTTAGATCGTTGTCAAAAAGCATATGTCGATTTTGGATTTTGGATTTTGGATTTTGGATTTTATCGCAAGCAAATTTATGCAATCTCTATTTTAATTCTTGACTACAACTACTTGTGCAGTCCGCAGGACTAAAAATTCTTTTGACTTTTGACTTTTGACTTTTGATTTTTGACTTAAATACTCGTATCCTTGGCGAATTACTTCTTTGATATATTCATTTGGCAAGCTCTCATCGTCTTGCACATCAAATGGTTCGTGATGAGTATAGTCAATCGGTGTTTTAGTTTTCACTTGCATGGGATAAACTTCCATTTGCTCTAATGCGTGCAAGAGATTTAAGTGCAAATTATGATAGATTTTAAACCAATCATCCAGTTTGGTTGACCAATTTGGATTTTCATTTTTCAACTGAGCCACTAACGGCTGAGAATACCTCTGTCCGCTCTCTATTCCGTCAACGATCGGCAGCACTTTTTTTTCCACAAAATTTAGCCAGCGCTGCTGGCGTCTTTCTGCTAATTCTCTGATTTCGGCAATGCACTTGTAACGCCGATCGCCAATTTCTTTAAATTTTTTAGCAATTGCTTGACGTGCCGATTCTGGGTTTGTTTCGTTACTCAAAATATCGATTAATTCTGGCTTGCTAACTCTGGGTAACTCTCGATTTGGGGTTTCAGTTTCGTAGAGTTCTCGTGCAGGTTCAACAATTCTTTCCAGCATCCTACCAATAATTTCTATACCCTGATGTCTTTTTTGCAGTTTCTCCTGCACGGGGACTGGTAACTCATCTTTCACTTTCTGATATTCAGGAAATAACTTGTTTTGGCAAAGTTGCACTGTAGATGCGATCGCATCAAACAACATTACCCCTCTATGCGCCCAATGTTGAGCTTGAATATAGCAATCATTAAGCTGTTGCTCATCTACTTTGCAATTTTTTTCCTCTTCCTCAACTAACTTAGCAATCAGCTGCATTTTGTCAGCCGCACCGAGGGATGAGTCATTCGTTTTTCCCCTACTCCCCGGCTCCCCCGCTTCCCCACTCCCCCACT
>NZ_JACJPW010000219.1 GCF_014696265.1 Aerosakkonema funiforme FACHB-1375
AACGCATTAGAAGCTGTTAAAGCTACCAAGTTTAAACGCACTCCCAGAAAGAAACCTACATCAGGATTGAGATACGACAAGCGAACTATGACGCTAAGAGGTAAGCAATTAACCCTTAGTTGTATCGGGAAACGGGTCAGATTAATTCTTGATGTTCCTGAATATTTCCGAGAAGTGTTTGAAACTTGGGACTTCTGTGCCGCAACTGTTACCTATACTAAACATACCAAACAATTCTGGGTGCGTTTAGTATTTGAGACAACAGACCCAGTGCAGGTTGACGGAAAAACTCAGGGAATTGACCGAGGCTTATATCATCAAGCCGTTACTTCTGACGGTCAGTTCTTCAGTTCTGACAAGATTAGAGAAGTTCAAAGGCGTTATTTATACAATCGTCGGAGACTCCAGCAAAAAGGCACTCGTAGCGCCAAACGTCGATTAAAAGCGATGTCTGGTCGCGAGAAGCGGTTCATGCGGGATACGAATCATTGTGTAAGTAAAAAGTTAGCTAATCAACCAGATATAACCGTGTTTGTGCTAGAAGATTTGTCTAGTATTCGGACTCAAAACCGAGGCAAGAAAGTTAACAAATGGTTGAGTAGTTGGCCATTTTATCAACAGGAGCAGTTTTTAACTTATAAAGCTGCTGCACTAGGAAAGAAGGTGGTGAACGTCGCTCCTAGTTATACTTCCCAAAAATGCAATATCTGCAAGCATATTAAAAAAACTTTTCGGCATAAGTCCAGGTTCCACTGTAAAGATTGCGGACATAAAACTCATGCCGATTTGAATGCTGCTAGAAATATTCGCGACGATTATTTTCTCTCCTCTACCCAAGGGACTCAGGAGCAGGGTTCGGTCAATAACCCGGATGTTTCAACCAGTCTTTCTGGTTAGTTACAAGCCCCATCCCAAGAGTGGGTGGGGCGGTTGACTGATGACGAACTTAATATCCGACAAATCGTGAAAGCTTGCCTGGAATCACTAGGAGGTTGGGAAGTAGTCTTAGCGGCTTCGGCTCAAGAGGGTTTAGTTAAGGCAGTTTCTGAGAAACCCGATGCCATTCTACTTGATGTGATGATGCCAGAGATGGATGGTTTGGTTCTGTTGCGACAGCTACAAGTCAATCCGGTAACTCAGTCAATCCCAGTGGTGTTTTTGACCGGAAGGCTGAGTTTGACCGAACCACAACGGTTTCAGCGGTTGGGGGTCAAAGGTTCGATCGCTAAACCTTTTAATTCTCTCACGCTGGTTCCCCAAATTGCTAACGCGCTCGGCTGGAACCTCCAAACCTAGTAAATCCTCAAAGGAAATTTGTAAACAATTTTTTCATAAATTTGCTAATTATTACAATTTAGACTATTCCTGACTCGACTGATTGCTTGCAAGGAAAAGCTCATCATTCTTGTCTATTCTGAGGTTCAGCCATTAGACATTCTTCTCAAAATATTTTTTTTACTAAACAAGAATTTTATTCCTCAAAATTTCCTCAAATTTGTTTCTTAAGCTCTCAAGTGTTGCGAACAGCCAAGGTAGTGAGGAAGTTCTTAATTCTTAACTACCTTGATTCTCATGACTCCTTCCCCTAGCGGCTAGGGAATAGCCACTCCCTAGAACTCTGTTTTCTGAGCATGGCTGATTATCCTAATTTTCTTTACCCTCGCTGCGATCGTCATGGCAATTATTCCCCCAGAAGATTTGGTGTTTATTGATGCTCTCAAAAATATGGTAAAATTTTTAGAAAGAGTGACTTACATTTGTGATTTACAAACAACTGGAGAGCTTTCTTTAGAAGATGCTTCTAAACAGATATATGAAGTCTATAAAAATTATCATGAAGATATCCAGATTGTACTTGAAAAAGGCCGCTTGCCCCCAAACAATTCTGATATTTGAAGCTTTTTTAGAGGCAGATTGTAAATTTGCTGAAAAACTCCAGCTATTTCCCTTTTATACGAAAAAATACAGTTGCATCTGTGCCAAAAGTTTAATAACCGCAAATTTGAAAAGCTATCAGGAGTTAAAAATGGCAAAAGAACTTTTCAATCTTACCTTAACTGTAGTCATCGATGAAATTGAAAATATTTTATCGAGCTATCCAACATATCCATACCAACAAGCTTTTTCTGAGGCTGGTTTGCGCCAAGATTTGTTGGCTTATGTTCTAAGCCGCGTTCCTAATAAGTACGCTGTTATAGAACAAACACAGCCTTTGCCAAAACAAATATTATTCCCTCCCTATCCCAGGAAGGAGCTATTAGATATAGAGCATTACATTCATCTGGGAATTCGCGATATTCTGCTGGTCTATAGCAGAACCAACTCCGGTCTACTTCAATCGCCGAACTTCAACTTTAGCGCCTCTTCTTCAGCTAGTTGATGGCTTGAATATATTTTTTTAAAGCCGAAAGTATAAAGCTTGCTGCTGTGAGACTTTATATAACATCATTTGGGATGGCATCATCATGGAATCAATTCTCAATTTAGTTCGGGAGGCTCTAGAAACTGATTTTCTGAGTATTACCGCAGAAAATCAATTACGACTGTTGCTCAACAGTAAATATTCCTTAGAAGATTTGGAAGCTTTTATGGAGTTGCAACAGGCTACCATGAATGGAAGAGTTAAGCAAGAATCGCGTGAATTAATTTTGTCTCAACACGAATTTAAACCAGGGGGTTAAAAAATGTTAACTTGTACTTGCCCTTGTTGTTCTACTACTTTACTCCGCCACATTCGCTCCCAAAGAGTCTACTGGTTTTGCCGCCACTGTTATCAAGAAATGCCCAATCCCGATAGCATTTTGGGTGGCTTAGACACTGGCTCTAAATTAAGTATTAACAGTGGCTTAGTTAAAGCTAATGCCGCTCTAATATTTTGAAGAAATTTGAATATTTTCATTAAAATAGCGAGGGATATTTCTGATGCTTTTAACAAATCGTACACTTCCAAAACAAGAAGAAATTAAATTTGGCTGGTGGGTAAAAATTGTTACTTTATTACCAGAGTGTACTTACTACATTGGGCCTTTTAATAGTATTCGGGAAGCTGCTGCCGCTCAAGTCGGCTACATGGAAGATTTAAAACAGGAGGGAGCCCAAGAAATGACGGTTTGGATTAGGCAGTGTAAGCCTAAAATGTTAACAAGCTTTGAAGATTGAGGATAAGGCAGCAGATCGCTATTTTTTTTGGCTTGAGGGTACTGTAGTGTTAAGGAATGACTTCCGATGAAAAGGAATCAGTTCCAATGAAAATTCTGCTAGTAGAAGATGATGAGACGACAGCTAATGTCCTAGCACAAGAACTCACTACCCATCACTACACTGTTGAGACAGCGGAGGATGGTCAAATGGCTTTGGAACTGGCTCAAGCCTTTCACTACGATTTGCTCGTAGTAGATATTATTCTCCCAAATTTGGATGGAATCGGTCTTTGTCGCCAACTGCGATCGCACGGCTTACAGATGCCGATTCTGCTGTTGAGTGCCAAAGACAGCACTGCTGACCGGGTACTCGGCTTACAAGCAGGAGCCGATGATTATCTGGTCAAGCCCTACGAAAGATCGGAATTAATCGCTCGGATTCAGGCTTTACTGCGAAGGGGCAGTTCTAGCTTAATTACTATGTTGACCTGGGAAAAGCTTCAGCTCGATCCAGATGCCGGTCAAGTTACTTATGGCGGAAAAGCTTTACACTTAACCCCAAAAGAGTTCAGCATACTAGAGCTTTTTCTCCGCAATCCCCGACGTATTTTCAGCCGGAGTGCCATACTAGACCGCATCTGGCCTAATGGTGAATTTCCCCAAGAGGAAGCCGTCTCTACTCAAATCAAAGGTCTGCGCCAGAAGCTAAAAGCAGGGGGAATGACTAAAGATTCGATCGAGACGGTATACGGATTGGGTTATCGACTCAAACAACTACCGGAAGATTCCCTCTCGCCAAGGGTTTCTCCAGAAGAGACGCCCAAAGCTGCGATCGCGACCGCAGACAAGCGTCAAGCTCAAGCCAAAGTGCAGGCAATTATGCAGCAGGTATGGGGCAAATTCAAACAGAGTTTGGGCTCGCATATAGTGCTGTTCGATCGAGCGATTGCCCAAATCTCTACCGGAAATCTCGATCGGGAACTGCGAGTCTCCGCTCAGTTGGAGGCGCATCGCTTGATTGGCTCGCTGGGTTCATTTGGCTTCCCAAAAGGTTCAGAGGTGGCGCGGCAGATCGAACAGTTGCTAAGCTTAGAGTCTTTGGGTGTTCGGGAGGCGCAGCAGCTTGCAGAATTGGTTGCGCTTCTCAAGCAAGTTGTGGAAGATAAGCCATCTACAACGGCGACGACTCCCGATTTAAAGATGGGGTCGGGTCGGTTGCTGGTGGTCGATGATGATGTAGTGTTGACCGAAGCGGTCAAAAGGGAAGCGATCGTTTGGGGTTTTCAGGTAGAAGTGACAACAGATCCAATATCTGCAAGAAAATCGATTTCCTGCTGTCCACCTGATGTTATTGTCCTAGACCTCACCTTTCCCGACAGCACAGAGAACGGACTGACCTTACTAGCTGAACTGGCGCAACAAGATCCCAGGATTCCGGTGTTAGTGTTGACAGCACGCAATCAGTTAAGCGATCGGGTGGAAGTAGCGCGTTTGGGTGGAAATGTCTTTTTAGAGAAGCCTAAGTAGTCGGACAAAAGTAATCGACACTGTATGAACTTTTGTTAAGGCACTTGCAGGAGTGCGATCGCTACCCACGGATAGTACAAATGTATTGTAAAAATTGACA
>NZ_JACJPW010000220.1 GCF_014696265.1 Aerosakkonema funiforme FACHB-1375
TCCAGTTCCCCTTCCTCAGCTAGCAATTCTTTCCTTAACTCTTCTATTTGCTGCTCTAGTTCTGGAGATTGAGTAGCTCTGAGCCTTTCTACTTCTGCTTGTAATTCAGCAATTCGTTGTGCTTGGTCAGTTGCTTGAATTGCACCAGTAAACCGTTCGCTGATTTTGGGAAGCTTTGCCATTACAGTTTTCCTTTGCGTACTAAAGTAACGATATCGTCAGCAATGGTTTTGAAGTCTTTACAAGCTTGATGTGCTGGCCGATATTTTTGTAAAGGTAAGCCATTAGCACTGGAATTCTTAAATTCGGATGAATCACGAATTTGAGGATATAGCTTGACTCTTAGTTGTTCGGCTACTTCTGGTAATTGTTGTAAATATTGGCGGTGGATGGCGCGGCTGTTGTCATACAAACTGGGTATGAGTCCCAAAATAGGCGGATGGGGATCGAGCATTAGATCGTCAGCTATTCCAATCAACCACTGCACTAAATCAGCTACTCCCGAAACCGATTTCATCTCTAGTTGAATGGGAACTAACAGTCCCGTACTAGCCGCGATCGCATTTTCACAAATTATGCCAATTGTGGCAGGGCAGTCCAGAATAATTACATCGTGACGTAAAGGGTGGCTTTTTAAGCGGTCTGCCAAAACATATTCACCCCGGCGGCGAATTACTAAGTCATTTGCTACTTGCGCCATAGTTGGGTGACCTTGGCAAACTTCGATATTAGGGTCTGACCAAGCTGAAACTAATGGCCAATTACCGTCAAAGTCTTTTCCAAGAACTCGCACTACTGAATTTTCCGCTTCTGCTGAAGGTAAACCGCAGAATACATCCAATGCTCGCTGGGGGTCGAGGTCGATTAATGCTACTGTCTGACCTCGCTTGCATATCTCATAAGCTAGATGGACGGCTAGGGTTGTTTTGCCTACTCCACCTGCATTCGCTAAAATTCCAATGACAATTTTCTGTTTCGGCATAAGTTCGATTGCACTGTCGAATTTTAATATACGACAGTTTTAACGCTCAATTATTGTCTAATTTTAAAATTCGACAGGTTTTAAGGAGATGCGATCGCTATTCATCAACTGTCGCATTTCAAAATACGACGCTCAGGCATTCTTATCCAAGTTCGCTGTACGATCGCTTACTACCGTTTTTTAATTAGTCTTAAGGCTGGGGGAACTGGGATTAATTTGACTGCTGCTGATTATGTGATTCATACAGACCCTTGGTGGAATCCGGCTGTGGAAGACCAAGCTTCTGACCGCGCCCATCGCATCGATCAACAACGCCCGGTTACTATTTATCGTTTAGTTGGCATTTAAAGGTAGCGTTATAAATCAAAGTTGAAAATGTAAATTTAGATTCCAACTTCGATACTCATACCAGCCTGACGTAACCTTTGAGCCAAAACATCACCTAAAGCAGTAGCAGGAGTCAAAATCCCTCCCCGATTTTTACCACCCGGTAGTTCATCACTTTGCAATGCCAAACTCAAAGCAGATTCACACAAGAATTTGACCGTCGCCCGGTTGCCCGGATCTCCACGATCCTGTATTAATCCTCGCACCGTGCGTCCATCAATGGCAGTACCCACCAGTTCGCAGGAAAACCAGCCCTCATTCATCGTTTGCTCAGAAGGGCCACTGCCCGGTTGGGGTAGGAAAGGTTGTAAGAGCGATCGCAATTGCGGTTGTTGCACAATACCCGTAAACAAGCCAACTCCTGCGATAGTACCCATTGCCTTTAACCTCGAGCCTTATCGAGGAATAACACAATTTTTGTTGGATTGGTGCATTACATCCGAGCAAATTCCACAAGAGTTTCTTCCGGCTATAATCCAAGGAATTAAACTGGCAGCTGGCGCGGGATTAGGGGAATGCAAACCGGTTATCAATCTGCGTCTTCTGTTGATTGATGGCTTTTACCATGCGGTTGATTCAAGAGCGCGATCTTATCAAGTCGCGTCAGAACTTGCGGTTCGGGCAGCTTTCGAGCAAGTGGGATTGATACCGATTAGCTAAATTTTTGCTAGAAATAGATTTCTTGTTAAGAAACACTTCCATCTCTTTGGAGTACTTACCAAGACGAGCGTCCAGCGAACCAAACTTAATTTTAGCAAAGATATTTGTCCAACAATGGGTAGTTTTGTACAACTTTTCAGCCAACTACCGACCACCCCACAGTCCCACCCGCCGTTCCTTGGCGTCTTGCTCGATCGCTTGGTACGCCTCCTGGTTTGGGCAGTTTTCCTTGCTAGTTCGCGCCAACCCCGCTGCAAGCAGTTCAGAATTCAGGGACTTCTCCTCATCCCGGTTGGTCGTGGGTGCGAATACTTCTGCCGTTATGGTGCTGCCCTGCGATCTCACGGTCACAACGACCAGCGCTTTATCCTCTTCATCTGCCAGCTCGGTCAGTTTTTTAAGCAGCTTCCTAGCTCGATCGTCCTGTTTGGCCGCAACATCGACGCCGCACAGCTTGACCCTGTAGACCTGCCCCTGACTCATCATGTCGATCGCGCTGCCGCTGTTGATCGACTGCACAAACATCCGCTGCGTCGGCAGTCGTTCGGCGTTGCAGGCGGCGACGAAAAGTAGCGATAGCAGGAATGTGCAACGCAACACGCTAATCCCCGACATAGCACTTGGGCTCCTCTCCACCGGGACGGGAGTGGGCCGATCGACCACCGCAAGCGTTACCCCGTCGATCGATGTCGTAGGGACATTGACATCCCTGTCCCCTGGTTGGCTCCCGTAGCGGAGTGCCAGCAGTTTGGGTAGTAGGTGCGGTGGTGGGTCTGGCAGCTGGCTGTTGCGGGGTTCGCCGTCCGGCTCGGAAGTCCCAAGGCATGATTGGGCTGGACTGACTCCAGAAAGCCAATCGATTTTGTCTGGCTCCGGTTTCTGCCTGTTGGTACTGGCCACGGCTGGCATTGCATCCAGCAAAATATTGTGGATAAATAATTGCGTAGCCCTCGCGAATCATCTGTAAATTCACAGATTGGTTGGCTTTGAAGACTTCGGCAATGGTACGACCATATTGGTCGCGATTGTCGATTACCCGCAGTCGCACAGCCTGACCAGCGGGTAGAAGCTGCCCTAATCTATACCTGGCTCTTTCGCCCCAAGGTTGTTGGGAGATTTCCGGTGCGTCAATGCAGCCTAGCCTCACGGTAATGGTTTGGTTAGCGCTGCGGACTCTGATTGTATCGCCGTCGCCAACGCTGATAACAGTGGCTGATTGTTGCTGTGCGATGGCTGTGGGGACTGCTATCAAGAAAAAAATTGCGACAGCGATCGAGAAAAACTTCTTCATAACTTATTTTTATTTATCATTTAAGCTACATCCAGAGGCGATCGCAATCTTATCGCCTAAAGCTACCACACAAGCACCAAAACAACGGTTAGGTTTGGCAATGGTATTCTTTCCATCCGCAATATTGGCACTCCCAGACTAGCGAGGGGTCGTATTTAAGGCAGGGCATTTCGCAGGCGGGACAACGCCCTGTAAATAGGGGATGCCAGTCTAACAATTCGAGTTGTTCTTTTTGCGTCCAACGTTTTTTGGGCTGCTTAATCAAATGGCCATTATAAAACGAGGGTTCTATAGTTAATTCCCCATCTATAAATTTTGTTTCTTCTAGTGACCTGTTTTCATCAGGATTTAAATCAAAAGGATTATTAGCAGGCATTCGGCATTTTACCAAATATGATACTTGGTATTTTATTAAACCAAATTCTGCCGCGCATTCCCCATCCATATCATAGATTTGGGTGGGAATGCGGCAGTTATTGTCTGGTGTCTCCTTCCGGTGCTTAGGAAAATTTCCCAAACGGTTGACACCACAGTTCCCAATTTTCGTTGTTAAAGGGACTTCGCCACTTTAAGATTAACTCCCGCTCTAACTTCTGCCTAGCGTTTCTATCCGGTGGAGTGTCCCACCAAAACGCCGTCGCCACTTCAACAGGCAACTCATAACGACGGTGCATCTCGATGTAATTAATTATGTATTGTTGGCAGTCGTGATTTATCCAGCGCTGTTTAGGAGTTCTTTTCTGGAGTTTAGACTATCGCACCCCAGGTGCGATAGTCTAAACTCTGATTTACAAGACGAAATAGCTCAGATGTTAGCTGAGCGAAAAAAGGCTAATTAAATTAAGAT
>NZ_JACJPW010000221.1 GCF_014696265.1 Aerosakkonema funiforme FACHB-1375
TGTCAATTTTTACAATACATTTGTACTATCCGTGGGTAGCGATCGCACTCCTGCAAGTGCCTTAACAAAAGTTCATACAGTGTCGATTACTTTTGTCCGACTACTTAGCTCTTTTTCTCTCTATCGGACTTTCAATCAACAGAATCCCGGCAACGGGATTGAAACACACCAGTAATCAATTTTTCTATTCGCAAAACAGAAGTCTTTCAATCAACAGAATCCCGGCAACGGGATTGAAACGCAGCGGCTGTCTTGGTAATTTCGTTATCCGGCTTTCAATCAACAGAATCCCGGCAACGGGATTGAAACCCTTTTGTATGTGAGTCGCCAGCAAAAGGTGTTGCTTTCAATCAACAGAATCCCGGCAACGGGATTGAAACAACTTTTCTCTGTAAGCATCATTCATTCTTTTCATCTCGACTTTCAATCAACAGAATCCCGGCAACGGGATTGAAACAGCAAAATTTTTATGGGGTGCGACAACAAATAAACTTTCAATCAACAGAATCCCGGCAACGGGATTGAAATACAAAATTTTTCCCAGAGTAATAAGCGTGTGCGATCGCGCTTTGATTTAAACAATCTCGTCTGATTGCCTTCCACAAAACTTAGCAATTATCAAAGTAGCCTACTTTAAAAACATCGAAAAATTTATGTGCGGTACAGCTACAAAAATGAACAAAGGTGCAGATGAGCAGAATAATTCCGCCAGACCGTGCGATCGCACAGGGAACGATCTGTGAAAACTGACATATAATAGCAAATACCTTCGTTAAACTCGCTCCCGTATTGCATACTTTATATATTGGCCGTTAGCGGTAGAGGAATGCTGTGGAACTTGCGCTTGAGAGTCTCTGGAGTCAGGTACTGGAACGGTTGCAGATACAATTGAGCCGTCCCACCTTTGAGACTTGGATCAAAACTGCTAACGCCGAGCAATTGGAAAATAACTGTTTGGTAATTCGCACGCCCAATCCGTTCGCTCGCAATTGGCTGCAAAAATACTACATCAAAACTATTGCCGATGTAGTTGAAGATATTTTGGGTCATCCGGTAGAAATTTACATCACAGTCGCTCAAGGAGATGAAAGTTCGACAAATGGCGACTCTAGCGTTGCTTGGCCAGTGCCGATCGCACCCAGCATATCAGAAAATAGCGATCGCCACCGTCCCAAACCAAGCACCTTAAACTCCAAGCACGTTTTCTCCCGGTTTGTTGTTGGCCCAAACAATCGCATGGCCCACGCCGCCTCTCTCGCAGTGGCGGAATCTCCCGGACGCGAGTTCAATCCCCTGTTTCTCTGCGGTGGCGTCGGATTGGGAAAAACACACCTCATGCAAGCGATCGGTCACTATCGCCTGGAAATCGCTCCAGATTCCCGAATATTTTATGTTTCCACCGAGCAATTTACCAACGATTTAATTGCAGCTATTCGTAAGGATAGTATGCAAAGTTTCCGCGAACATTACCGCGCCGCTGATGTGCTGTTGGTAGACGATATCCAATTTATCGAAGGGAAGGAGTACACCCAAGAGGAATTTTTCCACACCTTCAACACATTACACGAAGCTGGTAAGCAAGTTGTATTGGCGAGCGATCGACCCCCCAAACAAATTCCTCGCCTGCAAGAACGCCTCTGTTCCCGCTTCTCAATGGGATTAATTGCCGATATTCAACCGCCAGATTTGGAAACGCGCATGGCAATTCTGCAAAAGAAGGCGGAATACGAGAATATGCGCTTGCCTCGCGAAGTAATCGAGTATATTGCTACCAATTACACCTCTAATATCCGAGAATTAGAAGGTGCTTTGATTCGTGCGGTCGCTTATATCTCGATTTCTGGATTGCCGATGACGGTAGAAAATATCGCGCCAGTTTTAAATCCACCCACAGAGAAAGTGGCGACGACACCAGATATCGTTCTGATGGTAATCGCTGAGGCGTATGAAGTTTCGATCGAAGATCTCAAAGGAAACTCGCGGCGACGGGAAATTAGTCAAGCGCGGCAAATTGGGATGTACCTGATGCGCCATCACACAGATTTAAGTTTGCCGAGAATTGGCGAGGAGTTTGGCGGTAAGGATCACACAACGGTGATGTACAGCTGCGAAAAAGTTGCCCAACTGCGAGATAGCGACCCGAATATGGCACAAACGCTGCGCCAACTGAGCGATCGCATTAACTTGGCAACGCGATCGCAAACTAACCCTTGAAATCTAAAATCTAAAATCTAAAATCCCAAATTGATTGTGGAAAAGTCTGTGGAAAATTTGTGGAAAACCTCAATATTTGCGTGGAAAATATATTAAGTATAAATACTCTGTGGAAAAATGTTTGCTTTTTCCCCAAGTTTTCCACAGGCAAATAACTTATGAAAAGCTTGCAGGGAATATGTTCCCAGACTTTTTCCACATTTTCCACAACTTATAGAGAGGGGCTAGGGGTTAGGGGTTAGGGGCTAGAGGAAGAAGTGCATAGAAATCTTGGGTTTGGTGGAATTAAGAACGTCCTAACTGACGCCTTATGGGTCGCTATATATTAGACATTTCCAAAAATTCTTGTGGGGTAGGCATCCTGCCTGCCTTTGAGATTCTTTTGGAGGAGATGTGTATTGATATTTTTCCTCAAAATGAGATAGAAGCAAGGTATAGAATATGGCAATACAAAAGTACTACAATATCGTTCTGAGCTATGCTTGCCAAAGACTTCCATAACTGCCAGCAGACAGCAAAACACCGATGAAATTCATTTGCGAGCAAAACGATCTCAGTACCAACCTTTCATTGGTCAGTCGTGCAGTTCCCTCTCGACCAACACATCCGGTGTTGGGCAACGTGCTATTGACAGCTGATGAAGATTCCCAGCGAGTCAGCTTAACCGCATTTGACCTCAGCTTGGGAATCCGAACAAGCTTTGCAGCGCAAGTAGAAGACGGGGGCACCTTAACGCTACCGGCTAAGCTGCTCAACGACATTATTTCGCGTCTGCCAAACGGACAAATCAAGGTAGACGATGAAGCGGAAGAATACCTAGCCACCATAACTTCGTCTTTTGGACGCTATCAAGTCCGAGGAATGGGAGCGCAAGAGTATCCAGAACTGCCCGCCATAGAAAACGGCCAAACAATCTATCTAGCAGCCGAAACTTTGATTGCAGGATTGCACGGTACTTTATTTGCGACCAGTGCGGACGAAACTAAACAAATTTTAACAGGGGTTCATCTTACCCTTATTAAAGATGGCCTGGAATTTGCGGCTACGGATGGACATCGATTGGCAATGGTAGAAACCTTTCATCAACAGCCAGAGAATGAGGATGATGAAGAAGAGGACGATAACATCAGCGAAACAGATCTGAATGTTACCGTGCCGGCCAGAGCGCTGCGAGAAGTAGAACGGATTTTAGGTATGCGCCAAGGGCAAAATCCAGACCAGCCTGTACCTTCGGTTGGCCTTAGTTTCGACGGCAGTCAAGTTGTGTTTGAGTGGGGCGACCAACGTCTAACTACGCGGTTGCTGGAAGGGCAGTTTCCGACTTACCGCCAGCTGCTGCCAAAGGCATTTATCAGAAATTTTACGCTCGATCGCAAACAGTTTTTGAGTGCCATAGAGCGGATTTCCGTTTTTGCCGACCAAAAAAACAACATTGTCAAAGCCAATTTGGATAACGATAGCCAAAAGCTCACTTTGTCAGTAGAAGCGAAAGACGTAGGTAGCGGTCAGGAGTCAATTGCGATCGAGCTTTCTGGAGAGAGTATCGATATTGCGTTCAATGTCAAGTACTTGATGGAAAGTCTGAAAAACTTGAATACACCACAAGTACAAGTAGAACTGAATCAGGCGCTGAGTCCTGTAGTCATAAAACCGCTGGGAGGCTGGAAAGCTACCCACTTAATCATGCCCGTACAAGTACGAGCTTGAAAGTCAAAAGTCAAAAGTCAAAAGTCAAAAGTCAAAAGTCAAAAATTTTCCTCTTTCCTAATCCCTAACCCCTAACCCCTAACCCCTAACCCCTAACCCCTAACCCCT
>NZ_JACJPW010000222.1 GCF_014696265.1 Aerosakkonema funiforme FACHB-1375
AGGGTCACACCAACTTAATGGCACTGCCATCAAGGATTCGATGAAGCAGGAAGGAAACGTCAAACTCTCTATCAATCAGGCTTTCGAGGTCTGTGAGTAAGTTTGAGTAAGTTTTCCAGAACGGAGAACCTCTGATTGTACTCTTGGAAAAGTTTTCCTAGAGCTACAGATGGTGAAGCTATAATTCGGCAGTTGGAACTGGTATGGCTAAGACGCTAGTCTAGAGAGCCGATGGAAAAGCAATAGTGAGCATTATGAGTACCATTAGACTGTCGAGACATTTTTGGAAAAAAATAGCAGATTTGCGGTTTAGAGGGATCGCAATTAATTTTGCTCAGTTAAAAGTGCTGCGTCGCCTCACCGAACCTTTCGCTCTACAGATAGGTTTAGCTTTTGCCCTTACTATTGCTATGCTGGGAACGCCAGCACGAGCCCTTCAAGTAGAGGTGGCACCAGCCAATCCCAAACTAGGCGATACCTTGGTCGTATTTATACAGCAGAATCCAGAAATTAACAGCACTCCGACTGTAACAGCAGGAGACAAAACTTACCAAACGTTTTTGGTGGGCTCCCGTTTTCGCGCTTTCGTGCCGACAACACCTCTAGAAAAACCTGGTTCTCGGCTGATTCGCGTTACTGCCGGTACGGAGGTACAGAATCTTACAGTACAGGTAGCCTCCCGTTCTTTCCCCACCCAACGCATCCGCTTATCTGGAGGGGGAACAGAACCCACACAGCACGAACTAAACCGCGTCAGCGCGTTTAAAAGACTCGTGACTCCAGAAAAATACTGGAATGGGCCATTTGTAGCCCCAAATCGCGGTAGAATCAGCACCGTTTACGGAGTGCGCCGCTACTACAACGGCGTCTTTGCGAACGACTACTACCATCGCGGAGTAGACTATGCTGGTGGATATGGTTCGCCAGTAGTTGCTCCAGCAGGCGGTCGAGTAGCTTTGGTAGGAAGAGTTTCTGAAGGGTTCCGACTGCACGGCAACACGATCGGCATCGATCACGGTCAAGGTGTAACCAGTATATTTCTGCACCTGAGTCGCATCAACGTCCAGGAAGGAGATTTCGTACAGGCAGGTCAAGTCATTGGTGCGATCGGTTCTACGGGTGCCTCGACCGGTCCTCACTTACACTGGGGATTATACGTAAACGGAGATTCCGTCGATCCAACACCTTGGCGATATCAAGGAATTGAATAAGCTAGTTGTTTGATGAGATATATAAAATGCACTACCTTCAAGATCTTACTAAATTGCACCAAACCACAGTGAGCCAAACAGGAAAAAGCGATAAGGAGCGAGATTTATTGCTAGACTCCTGTAAGAGTTTTCGATCGATTGTCAGGATCGAAACTTCTGGAGCTAAGCGGCATCGGGGCGAGGTGGGATAGTCGAAGGGGTGTCTAAGAACGATAGAGGCGTTTTGACACTCTCCGCGCTAAAAGCGACGGAGATTCTTTAGAAGAAAATCAGACTCCGTAGTTTGATTTTTAACCATACTCCCTGCCATAGCTTTGACCATTTCAACCGTCAAGTATTTATGCAATACAGTGTCACGAATCTAACAGTTAGGCGAGATATTTCTGCATCAAGGCGGTGTCAATTGCCTCTAGACTCTCCGAGTTTCCTCATTGAGCTTACCTATATGTACACGCAGCCCAGAAGTTTTATCCAGTCTAGAATTCAAGGCTGGAACCCCCTAGTTTTATGTCGCTGTCCGAGTTCTGTTTGTCGCTCCCCAATTTGGGTTGATTTCAGACCCCTGACGTTACGGCAAACCTTACGGCGAAGTATCTCACGCGGAAGTGCCTACCGACTGGCTAACGGCGGAGCGATCGGTTCTTTGCTAACAGTAATTATATCAGTTTGTCGGCGGTTAAAACCGCTATTTCGCTTGACTCTCAGCACTGAAATGGCTGTGTTTCCCGCTTCGGAGGCATCGTTATGACTATCGAAAAAATCGTCGAGCAGGCGCTACAAGATGGTTATTTGACACCAGCGATGGAAGCAGAAGTGGCACGCATCTGCGACACTGCCTCCGAGCTTTCCATAGAAGAGTATATGGCCCTGGATCGGTTGATGGGGTCGCTGTTGACCGGTGAAGTAGTCGCGGTACCGCGCAAGCAGTTCATTAACGTGATGGAAGAGTTGGTGCTGACAGAAGCAATCTCAAGAGTGGCGGAAATAGAAGCTACCAGCAATCGTGCCTTGGATGTGGGCGATATAGCCGCTTACGCCCTCAACCGACTGCCTCCTCTGTACGCTACTACAGAAGAAGGTGCCAACTATCAACGTCAGCGTGCTAGGGAAGAACTTCAGGAATTGATTACTCAGCAAGTCCGCGAGGCGATCGTCCGCAACTTGGCCCAACCCCAATTAGATCCTTCCCGGCAAGCGATCGGCAAAAGCAAAGATGTACTCAAGCAGGTAAGCTCCTTACTAGAGGCATATGCTCCCTCATTTGAGCAAAAACCAGAATTCTAGAACAGCAGCCCAGTTATGCGATGGAGTGATAGCCCTTAATTTTTAACCGTTATCGGCGTACCCAAACTCAGCCGATCGTAGAGCGCCTGGATATCGCGATCGCGCATTCGCAAGCAACCGTGGGATACAGGCTGCCCCACGAGTTCTGCTTGATTTGTGCCGTGAAAGCCGATCGTATGGCGTCCGTCCGACCAAAAACCAATCCATCTAGTTCCTAAAGGATTATCGGGCCCAGGCCCTAAAACAGCCCCGGTGATGGGATGTCGCCATACCGGGTATTTTTGCATTTTCAGAACTCGGAAAGAGCCGATCGGCGTTTGCCAGCCTTCCTGACCGACAGCAACCGGATAGCTAACTTGCAACTTATCATTTTCGTAGAGATAGACGCGGCGATCGCTCAAATCCACAACCAAACGCACGCTCTTTGCCAATGCTATACTGTCAGGCCCATACTCAGGTAGCGAAACAAATTTTCGACTCTCATCATCAATAGTTATCTGGGAAGAAGCTTCTCCCTTCTCTGTCTGTCCTCTGTCTGGCGTCAAGTCCGCAATTTGCCATTGCACGAACAGTAGTAGAAAAGCAGTACCAAAGCAAAGCAGCATCAAGCTGCGACAGAGCAACTCATTTTTTAACATGACTGGCCATTGCAAAACAGCTATCGATTGTTGTTAAGCACTAGCTACTGATTGGCCGATTGCTAAGGTATGTTTGCTTATTTTGTGCTTTTTGGCACAACTAACCCCAGGAAGATACGAACTCAGACTCCTCCAGACCTCAGAACCGGAAAATTTTGACTTTTTTACATAACTTCTATCTAAAGAAAGATTTAAAACTGTCCCTTTATAGAACAAAGATTTTATCATCTCCCTTTTTAGACTCTAAACTTACCTATGTATATACCCAGTTTATAGCCAGTGCATTCAGGAGTATAAAGTACGGTATTAGCAGCCCTTCCTCAAACGTGATTTCCGGGTAGAGTTAAATATTGGTGCTACCGAAGTCGGCAAAAAGGAAAAGAAAGCTTTACCGAAATTAATGGGTCTAAAGCCTCCCCCTTCCAGGGGGACTTTTCTTGATTCGTGCTAGAATAATTTATGTCAGGCACAACAACGTAAAATGCTGGTATTT
>NZ_JACJPW010000223.1 GCF_014696265.1 Aerosakkonema funiforme FACHB-1375
CTAGAACAATGCTGGCAGCAATTGCGAACAAAAGGTCAAATTGAAGCTTTTCCTATTGCACAACGAGATCTGTGCGATCGCTTCATCATCCCCGATAAACTTTATGGCAGAGATACGGAAGTTCAACCCTTACTAGAAGCATTTGAGAGGGTTAGCCAGGGTGCAACCGAAATGATGTTGGTGGCTGGGTTTTCGGGCATTGGGAAAACTGCGGTTGTGAACGAGGTGCATAAACCCATTGTCAGACAACGCGGTTATTTTATTAAAGGTAAATACGACCAATTTCAACGCAATATTCCCTTCAGTGCTTTTGTCCAAGCCTTTCGAGATTTAATGGGGCAATTATTGACCGAAAGCGATGTCCAAATTCAGCAATGGAAACATAAAATATTAGAGGCAGTTGGTGAAAACGGTCAGGTAATCATTGAAGTCATTCCGGAATTAGAAAACATAATTAGCCCACAACCACCAGCAGTAGAATTATCAGGAACAGCCGCCGAAAATCGCTTTAATTTATTATTTCAAAAGTTCATTCAGGTCTTCACCACCGCAGACCATCCCCTAGCGATCTTTCTAGATGACTTGCAGTGGGCAGATTCAGCCTCGCTTCAGTTGATGAAAGTGCTGATGAATGACAATGGCTATCTGCTGATGTTGGGAGCCTATCGCGATAACGAAGTCTCGCCTGCTCATCCATTTATCTTAACCGTTGAGGAGTTGAAAAAAGCAGGAGCGAACGTTCATACCATTACACTGAAGCCCTTAGCGGTTGAGCATACCAATCATTTGATTGCCGATACATTGCATTGTTCCCCAGAACTAGCCTTCCCCCTGACGCAATTGGTCGATCGCAAAACGAAAGGCAATCCCTTTTTCACCACGCAGTTTCTCAAAGCCTTACACGAAGACAGATACATTACCTTTAATGGCGATCGCTGTTATTGGGAATGTGATATTACTCAAATCAATGCTCTGGCACTCACCGATGATGTGGTGGAATTTATGGCGCTGCAATTGCAGAAGCTGCCAGAGAAAACGCAACAAGTATTGAAGTTAGCGGCTTGTGTCGGTAACCAGTTTGATTTGGCAACCTTGGCGATTATTTCCGAACAGTCTCTAACGGAAACAGCAACTGCCCTGTGGAAGGCGCTGCAAGAAGGATTTATTTTACCCAACAGTCAGGTATACAAATTCTTCCAGTCAGAGGAATCAAAGCAATTCGATCGGGAAAAGCAGGTCAATCCCGCCTATCGCTTCTTACACGATCGCGTGCAACAAGCCGCTTATTCCCTGATTGACCCCGATCGAAAACAGCTAACCCATCTGACCATTGGGCAATTACTACAAACCAAGCTATCGGCAACAGAACAAGAGGAAAAGCTATTCGATATCGTTGGACATCTCAATTTGGGACGAGAACTGCTGACGGATCGGGCAGAACGCCAAGCCTTAGCCCAAGGCAACTTAAACGCTGCCCAGAAAGCCAAAAGTGCCACAGCCTACGTCGCTGCCAGAAACTTTGTGCAAACCGGGTTGTCACTCCTCACCAGTCACAGTTGGCAAGATCGGTATGACCTGAGCCTTCAGCTTCATGTGCTGGCAGCAGAGGTGGCCTATTTGGTTGGAGACCTTGAGGATATGGAGTGTCAAAGCCGACTGGTTTTGGATGCAGCAAAAACGGTCTTGGATAAGGTGGAAATTTATGCCATTCAAATCAATGCCCGCGCTGCTCAAAATCAAATGGCTGAAGCGATCTCAGTTGGGTCTAATGCTCTGGCACAATTGGGGGTTGAATTTTCTCCCGAAGCAAATCAAGCCACCAGTGAAAAGGCACTGCAAGACTTGGCGCTGCAACTTGAGAACCGAGTAATTGAGGATTTAGTTCACTTGCCGATAATGACTGACCCACATATCATTGCGGCGATGAAATTAATGGCTATATTATTTGTGCCCATTAAAGTATTGAACCCCGTCCTATTGCCATTGCTCTGCGCTAAAATGGTGGGCTTGTCGGTGCAATTTGGCAATAGTTCAGTATCAGCAATCGGCTATACCAACTATGGGTTAGTTTTAATAAACTTCGGTGATGTGGATCGGGGGTATCGGTTTGGCAAAGTTGCCTTGGATTTGCTCGATCGATTTCATTCATCTGAAAATCGAGCAATGGTATTGCTATTTTTTGGCGCTTTGATTCAACACCGTCGGCAATCTCTACAATCTACAGTTCCACTACTCAAAGAAGGCTATCTGCTGCATATAGAAACAGGCGGACTGCTCTATGCGGGCTATAGCATCAATAACTGTCTCTATAATCAATTTTTCTCTGGTTTTTGTTTGACAGATCTGGATCTGGAGTCTAAAAAATATGTTGCTGTTCTGACTCAGATGAAGCAGGATAATCCTCTGATCTACACCAAGATTAAACAGCAGACTATCAATAATCTGATTGTCATCACAGATCGCCCCGATATTCTGGTTGGTGATGTTTACGATGAAACCGTCATTTTTCCTCAGTACATTCGAGATAATGAGTTAATGGCGTTGGCTTGGGCTTGTATCTGTAAACTAATGCTCGCTTATCTCTTCGGTCACTACGATCGCGGCCTGACTTACATTGATACAGCTTATCCTTACTTGGGCAGTATTGCTGGGTTTATTCAGATTCCAATTTTCTATTTTTATGCTGGGCTAACCTACCTCACGGTTGCTGCGACTAAATCAAATTCAGAGCGATCGCACGCATTAACTCTAGCCGAACAACAGCAAGCAGCCCTATCCGAATGGGCGCGATCTGCGCCCATGAATCATCAGCATAAGATGGATTTATTGGAGGCAGAAAAGTGCCGAGTTCTAGGCAAACTTTGTGAAGCGGGGGATTTTTACGATCGCGCCATTGCTGGTGCTAAAGACAATGGTTTTGTTCAGGAAGAAGCCCTCGCCAACGAACTTGCTGCTCGGTTTTATCTCGATCGGGGTAAAGAAAAATTTGCCCAATTATATATGCAAGAAGCCTACTACTGCTATGCCCGTTGGGGAGCAAAAGCGAAAGTAGCAGACTTAGAAAAACGCTATCCCCAATTACTCGCCCCCATCTTACAGCAAAACCGTTCGGTTGTTTCCACTCACGAAACTATTGTTCCTTTGGGAACTGTGACATCTATTAGTGCCGCTACATCCAGCAGCACCAGTATCTCAGATACCCTGGATTTAAAAGCAATTCTCAAAGCCTCTCAAACGATCTCTGGGGAAATCGAACTGTCCAAACTACTGTCATCGTTACTTTCTATTGTCATCGAAAATGCTGGGGCTGATAAATGCGTATTAATGCTGTGGCAAGACGATCGTTTACTAATTCAAGGCGCAATTACCCA
>NZ_JACJPW010000224.1 GCF_014696265.1 Aerosakkonema funiforme FACHB-1375
CTCCCCCGCTCCCCCGCTCCCCCACTCGGCAAACAACTGGGGTAGCAAAGTGGGTGGCCCAGCAAGATGCACTTCGGCTCCACTGGCCATCAAACTCCAGATATTAGACCGCGCTACCCGCGAGTGCAGGATATCTCCGACGATCGCAATTTTTTTTTCTTGGAGCAATTCTAATCTGGGTCGGTCTGGGTCTAGCAGAGAACAGATGGTAAATAAGTCTAGCAGCGCTTGTGAAGGATGTTCGTGCTGACCGTCACCTGCGTTGAGGACGCTCACCTGCGATTCTAAGCGATCCATCTCTTTCGCGATCGCTTGCGGCACCCCCGCCTCCTTATGGCGAATCACCATTATATTCATTCCCATCGCCAAATAAGTGATCGCCGTATCCAAAATAGTCTCTCCTTTCGTCAGAGAAGACGTTGCCGGTGCAAAGCTAAGCGTATCCGCCGAAAGTCGCTTAGCGGCGAGTTCAAAACTATTGCGAGTCCGGGTAGACGGCTCAAAAAACAGGGTTGCCACCACCTGTCCTTGCAGCGTCGGTACTTTTTTGACCCGCCGCGACAGCACTTCCCTAAAACTAGCAGCAGTTTGCAACACTGTATCGTACTCAGCAGCAACAAAATCAGCTAGCGAAATAACGTGGCGGCGTGTCCAAGTAGTAGTAGCCATGCGAGTAATTAAGCCAAATTATCTCAGATTTTCACATTAAAACACTTTATTTCGATCGTTCGAGATTATCCCGGCTTTTTTAGACAGGGATGGAGTTCTTGTTGGGTATTTATACGTTATTTATATTTGCCTATCTAAATATTTTTACTTGATGTATAATTAGCCAGATGCCATGCCATAAAAAATTTGAGGGTACATATACCTAAAGATAGAAAAACTATGGAAATTTATTAAATAGAGGTCTGAAAATCTTTACAAATAGGCTGTAGAAATTATAATAAATAAAGCTGTAACCTAAGTTATGGCTAGATGGCTATTAAAAAAAACTAAAAAATACACGCAAGTTATAAAACCTTTTGAGAGATACGGCAAAGATTACACGCCATTGAATTGGGAATAATAGATCGAACCTCCAGGATGACAAACATGAAAGCAGCATTGCCTAGAAACGAACTAGGAAGGCTCGAAGTGCTATGCCAGTATCAAATTCTCGACAGCGATACCGAACAGGCGTTTGAAGATATCGCCCATTTAGCAGCACAACTTTGTGGCGCTTCCATTGCAGTCATCAATATTATCGAGTTAAGACGTCAGTGGGTGAAAGCAAAAGTTGATTTGGACATCAAACAAATACCTCGCGATGCTTGGTTATGTCCAATTTGCGTTCAGGAAGGCGATATAGTAATTATTCCCGATACTCTGAGCGATCGCAGGTCTAGGACAAACCCTATAGTTACGTTTTACCCCTACGTGCGGTTTTACGCTTGTGTCCCTCTGATTTCACGAGAAGGCAAAGCGATCGGATCTCTATGCGTACTCGATCTCGTACCCCGAGAAATCACTTCCGAGCAAGCAGAGTCACTCCGAGCCCTGAGTCGTCAGGTTATTACTCAACTAGAGTTACGGCATCATTTAGCAGACTTAGCTTGTACTACGATCGAGTGCAAGCGTTTGCAGGCAGAACTTAGCCACAGAGAAAAGCTGCTGACTGACTTCTTGGAAAATGCAGCGATTAGCCTGCATTGGGTAGGGCCAGACGGCAAGATCCAGTGGGCAAACAAAGCAGAACTAGATCTTTTAGGCTACACTCCCCAGGAATATATCGGTCAGCACATCGCTAACTTTTACCCAGACAAAGAAGTAATAGATGATATTTTAAGTCGCCTCGCCGCGAATCAGACATTACACAACTATGAAGCTAGGTTGCGATGTAAAGATGGCTCTGTTAAGCACGTCCTCATCGACTCAAATGTATGCTGGGAAAATGGCAAATTTGTCCACACGCGATGTTTTACACGCGACATTACCGCCCGCAAACAGGCAGAGTCAGAACGCGATCGCTTTTTTAACTTATCCTTAGATATGTTATGTATCGCTGGAACGGACGCCTATTTCAAACGCTTAAACCCAGTATTTGAAAAAACTCTAGGTTACACCAATTCCGAACTTTTAGCACAACCATTTTTGAATTTTGTTCATCCCGAAGATCGCTCTTCAACCATCAGTGAAGTTGAAAAGCTTGCTAATGGCTCACCTACCATCAATTTTGAGAATCGCTATTCTTGCAAAGATGGCTCCTATAAATGGCTGGCATGGACAGCTTTTCCTATTGTTGAAGAGGGTTTAATTTATGCGATCGCTCGCGACATCACAACAATAAAACAAGCCGAACAAGAACGCATCCAAATTTTGCAAAGAGAACAAGCTTCCCGCGCTGAAGCTGAGGCAGCGCGAAACCGGATCGTCAATATTCTTGAAAGTATCACCGATGCTTTCTTTGCTTTAGATGATGAATGGCGATTCACTTATATCAATCAACAAGCAGAGATTTTTTTACAGCGAAAACAGTCGGAATTATTGGGTAAAAATATATGGTATGAGTTTCCAGAAGCAGTAAATTCTGATTTTTTTAAGGAATATCATAAAGCTGTATCAGAACAAATCAGCGTTAAATTTGAAGCATTATATTTACCGCTAAATACATGGTTTGAAGTTTATGCTTATCCGGCGCGAGATGGATTATCTGTATATTTTCGCAATATTAACGAACGTAAGTTATTTGAAGAACAAATATCTCAACAAGCCGCTCTAATTGATATAGCAACAGATGCTATTTTTGTGCAAGATATGAATAGTAAAATTCTTTTTTGGAACAAAGGTGCCGAACGCCTTTATGGCTGGAAAACAGAAGAAGCCCAGGGAGAGTATGTTCGTCAGCTTTTGTACGATCGAGAACAAGATAATTATCCCCTAATTGAGAAAAAGCTTGTTAAGAAAGGCTCTTGGCAAACAGAACTGCATCAGCTCTCCAAATCCGGCAAAAAGCTCGTCGTTCAAAGCCGCTGGACACTGGTCTGCGATGAAACAAATCAACCCAAATCTATTCTTGTCGTCAATACTGACATTACAGAAAAGAAGCAACTAGAAGCGCAGTTTCTTCGCGCACAACGCATGGAAAGCATTGGTACTCTTGCAAGCGGCATAGCTCACGATTTGAATAATGTCTTAGCACCAATTCTAATGGCGATTCAACTGCTAGAAATACAACTTGAAGATGATCGCAGCAAACGCCTGCTAAGTAGTCGGACAAAAGTAATCGACACTGTATGAACTTTTGTTAAGGCACTTGCAGGAGTGCGATCGCTACCCCAGGATAGTACAAATGTATTGTAAGACTTGACA
>NZ_JACJPW010000225.1 GCF_014696265.1 Aerosakkonema funiforme FACHB-1375
ACCTGCGGTGCGATAGTCTAAACTCCAGTAAATAAAGTATCCTCATTCGGGGAAAAAATGGCGAACCTTTAATTGCTAAAGGAATGCGCGATAAAGGTGGAGAAATCGCCCGACAAGATATTTTAATCGGGTTGTTGGGTGCGGCTGGAAGAGCAGGTGAAGTTATCAACCAAAATCAAAATCAATCTTCCACCATTATTTCCAGTGGCGGTTTTAGCAGCCAAACTATTACCACTTCTGCACGCAGACCTTGATATTGGGTTTTTCACAAATAGCTCAAGCACAGTCTAACCCAAACTCAAATCAACCAGCCATATTAACGATTAGTCCCAATGAAGGTAGCGGTCTTTCTGGAGAAGCTCGTACAGTAGAAGTATGGTCTGGTAGGGGAACTGCTATTGATTTTACCAGAGTTAACGAACGGATTATTCAGGTATTTTTAGCCGACCCCAGTCGCTTTACTTATGCTACCGATACTCCACTGGATAAAGGAAACGCGACTACATTATTTTTGCGGCAAATAACACCATTGAGATTTCCCAATCTTACCACTGCTCGCGTTACCAATTTGTTCGTAAAAACCCAAGCAGCAGATGGAACGATGCGACTTTATACTTTTAATTTACAAGCTGGTGGAAATGCAAGACAAAGGTATAATGGGTTGAGCATCGCTACAACTTCTCCTACCCGTTATAGGAGAACATCAAGATTGCAAGCTAGTTCGTCTCGTTCCGTGAGAATTGATGATATCGAACGAGGTTTGCAAGTTGCTATTGCGAGAAGATACACTTCTTCTAATGACCCGGTTGTGTTGAAGGTGAGGGATTTTTTAGCAACAGCAAGAAGTAATTCCAATCGCTCATTAACTGAATTAGCACAAAGAGTTAATCTGCGCCCTGAATTGCTTCCTCAACTAGCTACTTTGGGTAGGGAAAAATCTAATTCTCCCACAACTTCATCTAGAAGGAACGCTCCCAATTTGCTAAGGTTTAATCGGTGAATAAGAGTTATCCTGTTGTCCTTTATCCCAACCAAATTCTGAGATTTCTAGCAACCAACGCGACTTCAAATATTTCCAATTCTCAGCCAACAGCTAATTCTCCTATTCTATCTAAGAATAAGTCTAATATTCACTGGCTTTTTCTACCAAGATCTCAATTACTGGGAGCGATTGCTGTTGGCGTTATTATAGCATTATCTTTGGCTCTTTTATCTCCTTTTTGGTTGGTTGCTAGCGTCTGGCTAGTGATTTTCTTAGGAGTTATCTGTAATGAGATTTCAACTTCTAAAAAACAGCCAGTTAAAAGACAGAAGATAATTCCGTCCCCTGATTTCAGCACCCTTAATAATCAGCCAGTTAGAATGCCTCTACAATCTATTCACTCTGAACAATTAAGTAAGCTGCTTAATGGTACTGTAATGCCTTCAGTAGGCATGAGTACTGCAAAAACAGGTGTTTCTGAGAAAGCTTTTAAACAAGTGTTGCAGCAAATATTTCCGAATATCGTGCAAGGATTGTCATTTCATAACCCTGCTTTATCTATTCCCTATTCGGCTGATTTTGCTCTCATACATCCTAGTGGATTAAGTATCGATATTGAGATTGATGAACCGTATGTTGGCAATACGAAAGAACCCCATCATTGTACAGATGGCGGTAAGGATGATATTAGAAATCAATTTTTTCTTAGGGGAAATTGGGTAGTAATAAGATTCAGCGAAAAGCAAGTAGTTTTATACCCAAAAAGCTGCTGCAAAGTAATTGCTTCTGTCATTGCACGGGTAACTAGCGATCGCACTTATCTTACCCAACTTCAAAGTATACCAGTATTAAGTGTACATCTGGTCTGGCATGGTTGGTAGATAATAACGAAGTACCGGGGGTGTTTGTTTTTGAGGGTATGCTAACACCCGATACTTCTGGAAAAAATGAGCTAGAACAGTTAGCTATGATTAGTAATCTAGCTTATGACTTACCTACAAGAGGTCAGCAACAATTCGTAGTAGCACTTGAAACTTACGCCGAACTACCACAGGAATTGATACCTTTAGTTCCTGTATTGGTAAACCCACTACCAGATGCTTCTCAAGTAAGGCAGATAGTACAAGATTTTAGTAATCAGTTATTTTTAGCGCCAGCAGAATTAGAACAATTGGTAAGAACTTGTCGGGGTTTACCAATAGGCGAACTGTCTACGCTTTGGCAGCGCTTACTATCAAATGGTTGTACTACCAAACAACTAATTGATGAAGTGCTAACTTACAAAAAATCTAAGTTAAAAGGGCAGGGAATTGAATTTATCAGCGAACCGGATGTACCTGCTGCTGGTGGATTAGACTTATTAGAAGAAATGCTAGAACGCGCTGCTGCATTACTTAAACCAGAAGCAAAAGAACACAATCTCAAATTCCCTAAAGGTATGATATTATGGGGGCCACCCGGTACTGGGAAGAGTTTAAGCGCCAAATTAGCAGCTAAAAAAATGGGCGTACCGATGGTTGCTGCTGATTGGAGTTCATTACGCGGTGCTACTGCTTACGAATCGAGAAAGAATTTACGCGAATTCCTGCAATTATGCGATTCTTTGGGCGAATATGGTCTTGTTCTCTATTTTGATCTAAGTAAATAGTGATAGATGCTTTTATCTCTTTAGTTAGGTCTGCTTAGTAAATATAGTTATTAATTTGGGAATAAGCACTGATAGCTTAAGTAGTCGGACAAAAGTAATCGACACTGTATGAACTTTTGTTAAGGCACTTGCAGGAGTGCCTTCGCACAGCGTGCCGTAGGCATATCGTGCATCGGCACAATTA
>NZ_JACJPW010000226.1 GCF_014696265.1 Aerosakkonema funiforme FACHB-1375
TAATTGTGCCGATGCACGATATGCCTACGGCACGCTGTGCGAAGGCACTCCTGCAAGTGCCTTAACAAAAGTTCATACAGTGTCGATTACTTTTGTCCGACTACTTATTCCCCAGTTACAGATTACGAGTTCACCATTCAGGATGCTTGGCAACTCAAAGAACCACCCATCAAACGGGTAATGTACAAAGAAGCAACGAGTAAAGCATTCCTGGTAGAAGAGTTAAATGGAGAAGAAATTGAATATACACCAGAAGTATTTTTTGCCAAAGCTGAATCAGATAAAGAATGGTTTAGAAAAATTTTACTAGCGGATTCCTTTTGCTTGCCAGTCTTAGAAAAAGCTGTAGAAATTTTAACTCAAAAGCGTGACACAGAGCGACCGCACGCCATGATTGTCCGCGCTCTCAACATACCGCACGCCCATCGATTATACCAACTGCTGCAAAACTTTCCTATCCTGAAAGAGCGCGTTGGCTTAGTTCATAGCGAGAAGGAAGGTTTCGACTTAGCAGGTAAACCGAGTGCAACCTATCAGCGTTTTTTTAGCGGTGAATATATTTGCCTCGTACATTGTGGCATGGTAGGGGAAGGGTTTTCTCATCCTTGGGCATCAGTTTCGGTGATTTTATGTATTATAATTTAATACTGTTATCTATAATATTACCAATGTTTATCAAAAAAGCAGCCCGAAAATAAATGCGATCGCCCAGTTTTTTCAAAGCATACAGACACAAATATTAGTAGCGAGCGATAGTTTGATGAAAACCTACATTTTTAAGTAAGAAACGTGGATCACGAACAACTTCCACTTCCAGGAATAGGCGATATGGTGCTGGGAACACCGCACCGCCTTTCTCATAATAAGGCTAATAGCCAACCAACATCAGGAGATATGGTGTTGGGATTTATGCCATCTGCCTATCAAAAAGCAATTTTCGATTGGTTAGCATCCGGTCAAGGGTCATGTGTAGTTTCTGCTGTACCGGGCAGCGGCAAGACTACTACTTTAATTAAAGGCGCTAATTTCATTCCCAAAAATCTGCGATCGCGTTTTCTAGCATTCAACAAACATATTGCTGATGAGCTAAATCGTAAACTGCCCAAACATATCGAAGCGAGTACTATACACAGTTTGGGTTTATCAAGCTTATGTCGTGCTTTTCGCAATATGCCTGAGATTAACAAACGTAAATATTCAGTAATTGTTAAAGATTATTTAGCAGATAGAAAAGTACACTCATCACTGGAATACCATCGATTGGTATCGCTAGTAAAGTTCAGTCAACTTACTTTAGGCGATCCCAGCAATAGCACAACGCTAAAACAATTATGCCATTATTATGGATTGCCTAGCATAGGTGATTGGGATTTTATTCAACAAGCTGTGTTTGAAATCCTAGAAATTGGAATACGTCAGTGTAGAGAATTTATTTCATACGAAGATATGGTATGGCTACCATCTGTGTTAAATTTGCCAGTATATAGCTACGACTTTCTGTGTGTAGATGAAGTGCAAGACCTCAACGCCGCACAAATCGATATTGTCATGAGGGCATATAAAGCAGGAGCTAGGGGTATTTTTGTTGGCGACGAACGTCAAGCTATTATGGGATTTAGTGCCGCCGATCGACAGAGTATTGCTAATATTATAGAGCGCAGGAGTGCGATTCAATTACCTTTATCTATTTGCTATAGATGTCCGACTACCCATATCGAGTTGGCCAATCAGATTTATAATGTAATCGAACCTCGTCAGAATGCGCCACTAGGGACGGTTAAGTTAATAAAAATAGCAGAAATTCCCAAGTTAGCTAAAGCTGGCGATTTGATTATCTGTCGCTGCTTTTATCCGTTGATACCAGTATATTACGAACTGCTCAAGGCAGGAATTGCAGCAAAAATTAAAAATAAAGATATAGCCAGTCAACTAAATAGCTTACTTGGCGAAATTGTAGGAGAATCAGTGAAAAAGTATAGTTGCCAGGAATTTACTAATACTTTGCAAGCGTGGTATGAGTCAAGAAAAAAAGAGATGCTCGCTGATGGAGTACCGATTACAGTAGTTGTAGATTTGCACGATCGCATCCTAACCCTTAATGCCATTTATACAGGTAATCATTGCCAAGATACAGCCGAACTGACTGGGGCGATCGAGCGTTTATCTAAAGGTGATTTTAATGAAGTGTTCTTGACCACGATACATGGCTCTAAAGGGTTGGAGGCTGAGAGAGTTTTTCACATTAGACCGGATTTGCTTCCACATCCAAGAGCCGAGAAGGATTGGGAAAAGGAGCAGGAAAAAAACTTGCAGTTTGTTGCTGCTACGAGGGCCAAACACGATTTGTTCTTGGCGAACAAATAGTTATTCCTTTCCCGCGCAAAGAATATGTATACTTTGGGGGAGTGGGGGAGTGGGGGAGTGGGAGAGCGGGAGAGTGGGGGAAAAAAGAACAACAGGTAACTTGCGATCGATAATCTTACGGCAGGAAGGGAGTAATATGTGAAAAATCATTTCACCAACATTTTGAGTTGGTAAAACTGGACTTTTTCCATACAAATGGACTAAGATATCTAATTTTAGTTAAATGGTCGAGTCCGGCTGACTTTGGCAGGACAAAGAATGCGAGAGCCATTCTTATACCCTACAAACCTCACAAAAACCAACTCTCCCTCAGCAATATCATTGACATCTGCTTGATGTAACTGGGGATTGTAAGGTACTTGTTCCCAAACTTGACCTA
>NZ_JACJPW010000227.1 GCF_014696265.1 Aerosakkonema funiforme FACHB-1375
AAAGACGGGCAAATTGCACCAATAATTGTGATAGCACAAAGCGATCGCTATTTGTTATGGGATGGACAACGGCGCTGGTCAGCTGCCAAACTGCTGGGATGGACAACGTTGCGTGCTGTGAAGGCATTGATGCCAGAAGACTTGCATCGCAAAGCGCTGTTAACGTTTATCCACCACGAAGACCTCAATTCCTTAGATAAAGCAGAGGCTATTATCAAAGAACTAACTACCTCAACTGGCATGGGAGAGGAAGAAATTCCAACTATATTATCTACGGTGTTGCGACGGTTGGAACGTTCTGGCGAGGCTAACCAACTAACATCGCTGGTGACTGCTACCACAGAAGCACAGGTACAAGGTGTAAAATCTTTGGGAGTTAGTGAAAACGAAGAAAAAATACTTTTAGCACTATTGGATTTGGCATTAAATCCAGCATCGGTAAGAGCTAATTTAATGCCAATGTTATCTTTACCAAAGGATTTAAAAACAGCAATTCGAGAGCGGGGATTAAAAGGAGCGCACGCTTTAGCTTTAACGGTTATATCTGCTAAAAGTTTAAAGACATCAGAACGTCAGGCTACCAAAGAAAGAATTGAAGCAACTAATCGAGTCATCGAACAAGATTTGACGGTGCCGAAGACTCGCGAATTGGTGGCAAAGATTAAAGCTAAGTATGTTTTGCCAGAGGTTTCTGAATCGAAAGAAGTAACGGCTGTAGTAAAGGGAATTGAAAAATTGTCTTCATCGGTGATAGGTTCAACGAGTCCCGAACAATTGGCACAGTTGCGACAAGTTTTACAGCAAAAGCTGTTAGAGATTGATGAAATGTTGAATCAGTAGAGATTATTTTCTGTGTTTTTAATTCACTTTAACTTTGTCACTAACTTTCCCCCTACTCCCCTGCTCCCCTGCCAAAATAGTAAAAGTGACAGCGCTTAAGTGAACTGGTATCTTCTAGCAAGATGGGTAGAAAATGCTAACCCTCATAGAGATTAACGGTTTCAAAACCTTTGAGAACTTTACGCTTGATTTATCTCCTTTCGGGGTAATATTAGGGCCAAATGCTGCGGGTAAATCCAACCTCTTCGATGCACTGCGATTTCTTTCCCAAATAGCAGCAAATAACCTACGCGACGCCGTAAAAAATCTGCGTGGTGAAGCGGTTGAGCTATTCAGGCGACAAGCTGATGGTACAAGAGGTACGAAAATGTCTTTTGCCGTTGAGCTACTTCTCTTCAAAGAAGTCAGGGACCCTTGGGGTGATACGGTGGAAATTTCTCATTCAAGGGTGCGTTACGAAGTTGAAATTGAATTACGGCAAGATGAGCGAGGGTTGGAGCGACTTATTGTAGTCAGAGAAGCGGCTTTACCTATCTTGCCCGAAAATGACCGATGGCGATCGTTAGGACAAGAACCCTCCTCTCAATTTAGAGAGGCATTTTTCAAGTATTCTCGCTCCACACCTTGGTTAACAACAGTAGAAGCGGAAGGGGTGCGCCGTTTTCAAATTCTGCCAGATGATAATCAGGCAGGTCGCACGCACTCAGCCACAAATGCAGAAGCAACCGTGCTTTCTTCCATTACCAGTGCAGAATTTCCCCATTTGTTTGCCATTCGAGAAGAAATGCTCGCGATGCGTTTTCTTCAACTCGACCCCAGACAGTTACGACAACCGAGTGCTACCACTGCTGCTCTCGAACTGGAACCGAATGGCGCAAATTTAGCTACAGTGCTAGCCAGAATTCAAGCTCAAACAGCTACTTTAAGTCAGCCAAAGGGAGTTATTGCAGATATTGCTGCTGATTTAGCTTCTCTGATTCCCGGCGTAGTGGATGTAATTGTAGAGGAAGATGAGAAAGACCGGGAGTATCGGATTGAGATTGGTTACGCTCATCAACAGCCTTTTAGTTCTCGTGTAGTTTCCGACGGTACGTTGCGCGTTCTAGCTTTGCTGACAATCTTACATGACCCAGAGCATCACGGGTTGGTTTGTTTTGAAGAACCGGAAAATGGAGTTCATCCTTCTCGGTTGATGACGCTAATTCAAAGGTTGCGGGAGGGGGTAACTGCTCTCTCTTCTTTGGAAGTGGATGAGGGGGAACCGTTTTTTCAGATATTGGTTAACAGTCACTCGCCAGTGGTTCTCTCTTGTTTGGAGGAGGGAGAGGCAATGTTTGCTGATTTAGTTAGCGTTGTCAATCCGGAAATTGGTTCTGTAAGTCGGAAAACTCGAATTCGACCTGTGGTTACTTCTAATGGGAAGCAAGAGTATGTCACTCGCTTTGAGGTGGAACGGTATCTGAGTAGCGTTGACCGGGAGCGCTAACAGATGCGCTATTTGGGACTGGCTCTATTTGGCGAATGTCAGTAGGGAAACAGTTACATAATGTGCGATCGCTCTTACGATCGTTTCTTATCCGAATACGTAACAGGAAATTTTCAAACCCAGTATTACCAAGAAAAACACGGTACTAACCCGCCAAAATTAGCCAATCGTAAAATCCCCGTATCCAGTTATCCCGGCGTAGAATCAATTGAATTAAGTAGTCGGACAAAAGTAATCGACACTGTATGAACTTTTGTTAAGGCACTTGCAGGAGTGCGATCGCTACCCACGGATAGTACAAATGTATTGTAAAAATTGACA
>NZ_JACJPW010000228.1 GCF_014696265.1 Aerosakkonema funiforme FACHB-1375
CTATCCTTTTTCCCTCTTCCCCAGTCCCGACGCCCGACGCCCTAGCCCCTTTCCCCAAATAAAGTTCGTCCCAAACGCACCATCGTCGCACCCGCTTGTACCGCCAGCAGATAATCGTCAGACATACCCATTGATAGGTGCTGCATTTGTATGCGCGACCAATTTTGCCCCTGGATCTTCTCGGCCAATTCCCGCGTACTGTGAAACAATGCCAAGATTTCCGCTTGTGGCAAATCTAAGGGAGGAATAGTCATTAACCCAAGAATTTGTATATTTTGACACCGATCGAGTTCGCTCAGATCTGCTATCAGTTGCGGAACTGTCCAACCGTATTTGTTCGGATCGGGTAAAAGTTTGACTTGCAGACAAACTTGCGGTTGTTGTAAAAGCGCTCCCGCCTTGGCATCGAGTTCCTGGGCTAATTTTAAACTGTCCAACGAATGAATCCACTGAAAATGCGCCAAAGCTTTTTTAGCTTTATTGCTTTGCAGATGTCCGATCAAATGCCAGGTGATATCCGGTAAATCTTGCAGCTGTAATTGCTTGGCTTCTGCTTCTTGGACGCGGCTTTCGCCAAAATCCCGTATTCCAGCTGCATAAGCAGAGCGCATAGCATCGATCGACACCTGTTTGGTGACAGCAATTAAACGGACAGATTCGGGTAGCTGTTGGCGGACGAGGGCTATGCGAGAGGCGATCGCCTCATCTAAATGAGAGCCGATCATTGAAATGTGCGGTGGTGAACGACCATGAGCTTATCGTACTCCTGTATTTGGCCGCTGCGACGCAACGATCGCAGACGATTTTCTACCAAGAGGCGAGAATCGGAACGGCTAATCGGCTCGCAAGTGATGCCAGCAGGTGTAGTAGTGACTAAAAAAAATAAGCGTTGCGCGTAGAGTGTAGTGAACAATTCCTTGTTTTCTTCTAGCGTACACACTCGGTAAAGCAAACCAAATGTCGGATGATTTAGGTATGTCTCTGTGTTTTCATTCATTCTTCAGCCTAAGCCGATTAATCCTCATTCCAGCTATAAAAATTAACAAGGGATGGGCACTCGGACACCTGGCAGATGGGGTGAATCGATCGGCAGGTGCCAAAATCAATCCCTAAGCCGTAGAGATAGACTTGAATTGCACTCGTTTAGATCGCCCTCTTATCTTGCTTCCCTTCGATCTAGCACCCTTTGCCAGAGGCAGGGCTTTAGTTGCGTCTTGCCGACACCAGCTTTAGTCTAGCAACGAGTTCGTCTGGGGGCGATTTTGTCGCTCTCTTGCCTTTCTTACTGCTGTATTGCGTTGTGTTGTTTGGTATTGACTCAGATTAAGAGTGCAAATTTATCGCCAACACGATCGACACCAGCTTAGGTAGAGGGGATCTAGACAAGTTGGGTATTTTGACGGATGTGCCAAACAGTGTATCTCAACTTTTCATCCCATTACTTTATAGCAATGCGGGCTCATATTAGAGAGTTGGCAACATTGATTTAACCAAAGATAATTCGTTACCAATTTCCTGGGGATTTGTTTGTTACCATTACCTATTCAAGGTTTGGCGCTCTTCCCCTTACTCTGGATGGGTATTTCGGCGTGGGATAGAGCCGCCAATTGAGCTTGAGCTTTGTCAAGAGATTCGTACCATTCTTTCTCCGGATCGCTGTCAGCAACGATCCCAGCGCCTACTTGACCCCAAACGATGTTTTGAGGTGAGGAGAGGGGGAAAGCGGGGGAGGAAAATAAAAGGGTGCGGATGAGGATGTTTAAGTCTAGGTGACCGCGCCGATCGAGATAGCCACAGGAGCCGTAGAATAAACTGCGACGCACCGGTTCGAGTTCTTCGATAATCTCCATACACCGGACTTTGGGACAGCCGGTAATCGTACCGCCGGGGAACATCGCCCCGATCAAGTCTACAGAATCGCAATCCGATCGCAGTGTACCGACGATGTTGCTAACCAAGTGCATGACGTGGCTGTAACGTTCTATAGTAAGCAATTCATCGACAACTACCGATCCCCACTGGCAAACTCGCCCTAAATCGTTGCGTTCCAAGTCTACCAGCATGATGTGTTCGGCGTTTTCTTTGCGGTTTGCCAGTAAATCTTCAGCTTGTCGTCTATCTTGAGTAGGATCTGAGGAGCGCGATCGCGTACCTGCGATCGGTCGAGTTTGCGCCTGACGTTCCTCCAGCTTCACCAATCTTTCTGGAGAACAACTGATTACAGCTCCCCAAGGTGTCTGCCAATAACTGGCGAAGGGAGAAGGATTGATTTCCTGCAAAGCTCGATAAATTGACCAACTCGAAGCGGTTGTCCGAGCCTCAAACCGTACAGATAGATTAGCTTGAAAAATATCACCAGCCTGGATATATTTTTTCGCTTGTCGAACGGCGTCTTCGTAGTCTGCTTGGGG
>NZ_JACJPW010000229.1:0-2500 GCF_014696265.1 Aerosakkonema funiforme FACHB-1375
AATACCCTAGTGGCGGACGGGTGAGTAACGCGTGAGAATCTAGCTTCAGGTCGGGGATAACAGAGGGAAACCGCTGCTAATACCGGATGAACCTACGGGTAAAAGATTAATTGCCAGAAGATGAGCTCGCGTCCGATTAGCTAGTTGGTAGGGTAATGGCCTACCAAGGCGGCGATCGGTAGCTGGTCTGAGAGGACGATCAGCCACACTGGGACTGAGACACGGCCCAGACTCCTACGGGAGGCAGCAGTGGGGAATTTTCCGCAATGGGCGAAAGCCTGACGGAGCAATACCGCGTGAGGGAGGAAGGCTCTTGGGTTGTAAACCTCTTTTCTCAAGGAAGAAGCAATGACGGTACTTGAGGAATCAGCATCGGCTAACTCCGTGCCAGCAGCCGCGGTAATACGGAGGATGCAAGCGTTATCCGGAATGATTGGGCGTAAAGCGTCCGCAGGTGGCAATGCAAGTCTGCTGTCAAAGGCTGGGGCTTAACTCCAGACAGGCAGTGGAAACTGCATCAGCTAGAGTGCGGTAGGGGCAGAGGGAATTCCCGGTGTAGCGGTGAAATGCGTAGAGATCGGGAAGAACACCAGTGGCGAAAGCGCTCTGCTGGACCTGCACTGACACTCAGGGACGAAAGCTAGGGGAGCGAATGGGATTAGATACCCCAGTAGTCCTAGCCGTAAACGATGGATACTAGGTGTTGTGAGTATCGACCCTCACAGTGCCGCAGCTAACGCGCTAAGTATCCCGCCTGGGGAGTA
Source organism: Aerosakkonema funiforme FACHB-1375 (assembly GCF_014696265.1). Classification (GTDB taxonomy): domain Bacteria; phylum Cyanobacteriota; class Cyanobacteriia; order Cyanobacteriales; family Aerosakkonemataceae; genus Aerosakkonema; species Aerosakkonema funiforme_A. The sequence goes on from NZ_JACJPW010000229.1 coordinate 765, forward strand.
CGCACGCAAGTGTGAAACTCAAAGGAATTGACGGGGGCCCGCACAAGCGGTGGAGTATGTGGTTTAATTCGATGCAACGCGAAGAACCTTACCAGGGCTTGACATGTCCGGAACCTTTGGGAAACCAGAGGGTGCCTTCGGGAGCCGGAACACAGGTGGTGCATGGCTGTCGTCAGCTCGTGTCGTGAGATGTTGGGTTAAGTCCCGCAACGAGCGCAACCCTCGTTTTTAGTTGCCAGCATTCAGTTGGGCACTCTGAAGAGACTGCCGGTGACAAACCGGAGGAAGGTGGGGATGACGTCAAGTCAGCATGCCCCTTACGTCCTGGGCTACACACGTACTACAATGCTTCAGACAAAGGGCAGCTAGCCAGCGATGGTCTGCTAATCCCATAAACTGAGGCTCAGTTCAGATCGCAGGCTGCAACTCGCCTGCGTGAAGGCGGAATCGCTAGTAATCGCAGGTCAGCATACTGCGGTGAATACGTTCCCGGGCCTTGTACACACCGCCCGTCACACCATGGGAGCTGGCCATGCCCGAAGTCGTTACTCCAACCTGCAAAGGAGGAGGACGCCGAAGGTGGGGCTGGTGACTGGGGTGAAGTCGTAACAAGGTAGCCGTACCGGAAGGTGTGGCTGGATCACCTCCTTTTTAGGGAGACCTACTGTGACATTTGAACATCATATTTCAAAATAATAGTTCAAAGGGCAGTTATCCCAAGGTCGAGCGAGAGTAAAAGTGTGTGAAAAATTTCGGCTTTCAAACTATGATTCGGTTCGATTAGTGGGCTATTAGCTCAGGTGGTTAGAGCGCACCCCTGATAAGGGTGAGGTCCCTGGTTCAAGTCCAGGATGGCCCACCTAAATAACGTACCTAAATAACGTAAGCTAACCGAGTTACAGCCAGCTTTGCAAAGTTTGCTTGCCTAACAATTAGCTCAAATGAGAACAGAATTCAGCACCTAATCCACTGGGAGTGGAAAGTATGCTGGATGTCTTTCCAGCCAGAACCTTGAAAACTGCATAGCAACTGTCAAATGTTTTGATTAAACGTGGTAATACACGTTTGATGCAAAGCAGGTAGACACCAATGATTTGCAATTAGTTGGGGAAATTTTTCCTCAAAATAATTACCAAACTTGATGTGGTCAAGCTACAAAGGCTGATGGTGGATACCTTGGCACACAGAGGCGAAGAAGGACGTGGCGACCGACGAAACGTTCCGGGGAGCTGGAAGCAAGCATTAGATCCGGAAATATCCGAATGGGGCAACCCCTTGTACTGCCTGTCCAATCCATAAGCAGGTCAGAGCCAACCCAGCGAATTGAAACATCTTAGTAGCTGGAGGAAAAGAAATCAATCCGAGATTCCCCTAGTAGCGGCGAGCGAAGCGGGAAAAGCCTAAACCTACCAGTATATCTAGTAGGGGTAGTGGGACAGCGAGGTGGGACTGTCAAAATTAGACGAAGCAGCCGAACACTGCACCAGAGAAGGTGAAAGTCCTGTAGTCAAAAATGGCAACAGCCCTAGCTGAATCCCGAGTAGCACGGGGCACGTGAAATCCCGTGTGAATCCGCCGAGACCACTCGGTAAGGCTAAATACTCCTGTGTGACCGATAGCGAACCAGTACCGCGAGGGAAAGGTGAAAAGAACCCCGGAAGGGGAGTGAAACAGAACATGAAACCATCAGCCATCAAGCAGTGGGAGGACGATTAAACGTCTGACCGCGTGCCTGT